>CAMZHY010000062.1 GCA_947307005.1 uncultured Planctomycetaceae bacterium | reverse complement strand
TCTCAAAGAGAACGCCCGAGAGGATATAGTTCGGCAAAAAACTTGACAATAAAGCTATTTGCGAAGCAAGGTTCTGATCGCGACACACCGACGAAATCAAAAGTCCTTGAGTCGTTGCGACCAATAAGAAAGCGCTCGACGCGTAGAGCAGCGCCAATAAAGATCCCCTAAAAGGAACGTCAAAGACATATCGGGCAAAAAAAGCGCTCCCCACCGCGGCGGTTATTCCAAGACAAAAGTAAGGCGTCAACTTGCCCAAAAACAACTCCAGCCGTCCGACGGAAGACGCAAGCGTCGCCTCCATCGTTCCGCGTTCCCATTCGCGCGCGACCACCATGCAAGTAAGGAGCGAACCTATCATTGCAAGCACAAGCGCGATCGAACCGGGCACCAAACTATTGCGCGATATCTGCGCGGAATTGTAGAGCGTTTTCGTCGTAAGATTAACGCGGGGAACCGTCGTCGTCCCCGTTTCCGCCCCTCGTAACGCAAGCCATTTGGCGTACGACGACGTAACGTACCCCTCGATAATGAGCGCTAAATTCGTTTCGCCGCCGTCGGCAAGAAGTTGAATCGCCCCCGCGCCGCCCCGTTCGACCCGTTCCGAGAAATCGGTCGGCACGACGATTATTGCGCGAACTTCCTCGTCCTGCAGACCGCGCTCCGCCTCCGGACGACTCGCATAGAATTTGACGGCAAAATAACGCGACGCGTCAAGAGAGTTATAAAACGACCGCGCTATCGGCGAAGAATCTTCGAGAACCATCCCCACCCTGACGTTTGTCGCGTCAAGAGACAGACCGTAGCCAAAGAGAAAAAGCATGATCGCCGGCAGTACAAACGCGACAAGAAGCGCGCTCGGATCGCGGAAAACCTGAAGCCATTCTTTCCAGACGATCGCTAACAACCGTTCGACTCGCTTCATATCACGATCCTTCCCTGCCGCGTCGAATGAGTTGAACAAACGCGTCTTCCAGCGTCGGATCGGTATTTCCCTCGCTCGCCGCCGACGCCTTGAGTTCGTCGGGCGTTCCCTCGGCAATTTTGCAACCGTCGAGAATTAACGCGAGTCGATCGCAGTATTCCGCCTCGTCCATAAAATGCGTCGTCACAAGAACGGCGACGCCCTGCGCCGCGAAGCGGTTCACGCGATTCCAAAATTCGCGGCGCGCCAACGGATCGACGCCTGACGTCGGCTCGTCGAGAAAAAGCGCGTCCGGCGCGTGAATTGTCGCCGTCGCCAGCGCCAAACGCTGCTTATACCCGAGAGGGAGCGCGCCCGACTTCGCGTCCGCGAATCCTTCAAGTCCATACTCTCCGAGCGCACGCGAGATTTCTTCTCGGCGCTTGCGAGGAGACAATCCGTAAACCCCCGCGTAAAAATTCAGATTTTCGCGAACGCTAAGGTCTCCGTACAACGAAAATTTCTGCGCCATATAACCAAGTCGCGCTCGCGCCGCCCCCGGCGCGTTGCGGAGACTCGTTCCCCCGACATATCCGTCCCCGGACGTCGGTTTAAGCAGTCCGCAAAGCATCTTAAACGTCGTGCTTTTGCCCGCGCCGTTCGGACCGAGAAGACCAAATATCTCGCCCGGTTTGATTTCAAAACTTACCTCCGACGCCGCGACAAACGCCCCAAACTTCTTAGTCAGCCGATCGGCGACGACGACCGCGTCGGTTCCGCACTCTAAACTGAATCTCTGACGAACGCTCTTTTCGTCGTCGAAGGACGCGCCGCCAAGACGTTCAATGAACCCGTCCTCAAATCGAGGCGTCGTCAACTCGACGCGACGCCCGTCAAAAAGAGCGGTCGAGTCGTTGACGGGATCGTACGGACGCGTCATGGTCGCGCGAATCGAACTTCCTTGAATCGTCGCGTCGACGACTTCCTTATGTCGCGTCAATCGCGCGACTGTTTCGCGGCGACAAGAAGACTCGACGTTCATGACGCGCAAGACGCGTCCTTCAAGCCCTTGCGTCAATTTCTTAGGCTCGCCCGAAAAAAGAATCGTTCCCTCGTTCAAGAGAATCGCTTCGTCGAATTGTTCCGCTTCGTCGAGATACGCCGTGCTCCACAACGCTATCGTCTCGTCGTCGACTTGCTCTCGAACCATTCGCCACAATTCGCGCCGACTCAAAGGATCGACCCCGACTCCCGGCTCGTCAAGAAGTAATAATCTCGGCGGCGTTATGAGCGCGCAAGCAAGTCCGAGTTTCTGTTTCATTCCGCCGGACAGTCTGCGCGCAAGTCGATCGGCGAATCTTGCAAGTCCCGTAAATTCTAGAAGTTCTTCAAACCGTTCTTTGCGCTGCGAACGCGGAAGATTGCGAAGCTTCGCGTAAAGCGAAAGATTCTCTATAACCGTAAGATCCTCGTACAGACCAAATTTCTGAGGCATATATCCGAGAAACTCGCGCGTGCGCGACGTCTGCTTCGTAACGTCGTAACCAAACGCGGTCGCTCGTCCGGACGTAGGAACGAGCAGCCCCGCGAGCAAACGCAACAACGTCGTCTTTCCCGCTCCGTCGGGGCCGACGAGTCCGGTAATTTTACCCGGACGAATCGTCGCGGATATCGCGTCGAGCGCAGGTCTCTCCATTTTCGGAAAGAGCGCCGTCAGGGAATCCAATTCAATCATTCTCCGGAATCCTCGCTCTCTTCCGCGCGATTGGAATTTGATCCGACAGAAATCTTGACGTCGACCGGCGCGCCTTGACGCAGTTCTTGGTCGGGATTCTCGACGACGACGCGCGCGCGATACACAAGGTTCGTCCGAAGGTTCGGCGTCTCGACCGTCTTCGGCGTGAATTCCGCTTCCGGCGAAACGTAGCCGATATGTCCGTTGTAAACTCGATCGGAAAAGTCGGCGCGTATCTCGACCGGCGTCCCCGGCGCGACCTTGCCGAGGTCGGGTTCCTCGATAAATACGTAGACCCATACGACGTCGCGAACAGAAAGCGTCGCGACCGTCTGTCCAGCCGTCGTCATCGCGCCCGGTTCGACGACGCGGGTAAGAAGAATTCCGTCGTTCGGCGAGACGAGTTCGGAGTCTGATGCCGCGATCTTCGCCTTTTCAAGAGCGGCTTCCGCTTGCGCCAACGCCGCGCGCGCCGCCTCGACGTCCTCGCGTCGCGTTCCCTCGACGAGCAAGTCGACGGTCGCTTCCGCGCGCGCTAATCGCGCCTTCGCAACGTCGCGCTGTGAAAGCGACGCGTCGTATAAACTTCGACTGACCGCGTTCTTGCCGATTAACCCTTGATTGCGTTCAAGTTCCGCCTCCGCCAAGGCGAGCGTCGCGCGGTATTCTTCAACTAACGCGCGCGCTTCCTCTATCTCCTGCTTTCTCGGACCGTTCTCCGCGCGCTCCAACGTCGCCGCCGCCTGATCCCGCGCCGCCTGCGCCGCCGCGACCTCCACGTCGAGCGGCGCGCGGTCAAGTCTGGCGAAAACCTGACCTTTCGTAAGCGGCTCACCCTCTTCCGCAAGAATCTCCGCGATGCGACCGCCGACGCGAAAGCTCAAATTGACGCGACGTATTTCGACGGAACCGTAATAAGAAAGCGACTTCTCGCCGACCTTGTCCTTTTTATGAATCTGGTTGTATCCATAAAACGCGCAAACGGCGACCGCGATCAAAAGCGCCAACGCGACTATTTTCTTCATTTCAGGCTCCTTCGCTTGTCTTGACGAGCGCCAACATCGTTCGTTTAAGAAGACGCTTGCCGCTTTCCAACCGCTCTTGCGCGTCCTTCGCTCCAAGCGCAATTTCCAGCGCGAACCCTCGAAAATAACGGATAAAAACCAGCGCCGTTTCCTCGTCGCTTACGATATATTCCACGCCGTACCGTTCGCGAAGTCGCCGAAAAAACGAGACAAAAGACGCGTTGATCTTACTCTCGATATACGACAGAAACTCCGACTCATATTGGGTGGGCGCGCCGCTTTCAAAGAGTACGACGCGCATGAGATGAAAAGGCGTGTTCTTCGTCATCGAATCGATCGCAAACGAAAGACCTTCTTCAACGCTTTCTCCTTCAAACGTCGCCGTTTCTATCATTTTTTGAACGTCGTCAATACGAACCGAATGAATTGCGAAAAAGAGCTTGTCTTTGTTGCCAAACCACTTATAGACGGTCTGCAACGATCCGCCCGACTCGGCGACAATCGTCGAGAGCGTCACGTTCGCGTAACCGCGCTCAATGAAAAGCCGCTCCGCCGTTTCAATGATTTTGCGCCATCGCGCTCTACCGCGTTCCGTAGGAGGAAGATTTAACCTTTGCCCGGCAAATTCCAAAACGTCCTGCGTCATAAGAGAACCTCGCCTTTAAAAACAGTAATGTATATCACATTACTGTTTTTGTATTGTCAAGAAGGCGCGAAAGATTACTCCTCCACGCCCTGTTTTTACGAAAAACGAATATCAGAGTTCGTTTTACTTCTGAAGCGATTTCGAAAGGAACCAGTCGTAAAGTTCTTGATTGTCGTACGTGATATCCCAGCAGTTGTGACCGACGCCGGGGTAGACGGTGAATTTCACGTCTTCGTTTCCATTCGCCTTCACCGCGTCGACGCACGCCCGGTCGCGATCGAGACTAACGACGTTGTCGGCGTCGCCGTGGAACGACCACAGAGGCGTCTTAACCGTCGCGGCGGCTTCCGGCGACGAAAGATGCCCGCAAAGGGGCGCGACGGCGGCGATTTTGCCTTCGCCTATCGCGGCGCAACCCCACGTTCCAACGCCGCCCATCGACGGACCCGTCACGTAAACGCGGGAACGGTCGATCGGATATTTCTCGCAAACAGCGTCAATGAGGAGAAGCAGTTGTTTCGGAGACCACCCGGAGCCTTGGTTGCACTGAGGCGAAACCGTGAAGAACTTCCACGTCTTCGACCGTTCAGGATCGGCGCAAAGCTTCGGAGGACCGTACTTTTTCAAAACTTCCAAATTGTCGCCCCCTTCTCCGCCGCCGTGTAGGAAAAGAAGGAGAGGATAACCGGCGTCCGTTTTCGCCGAGTCGTCGCTTGGCTGGAAGAACCAGAATCTGACCGTTTGCTTTCTATTCGGGTCAAGTCGATCTTCGCCTCGGAACGGATTGCCGATCTTAGCGGGCAGTTTTGCCGAACCCGCCAGTTGTTTTCCGGGGACGGGAGCGGGACTCTCGATCGTCGGCGGAACGCGTTTAGAAAGGAGCCAGTCGTAAAGGAGCGGATTAGCGTAGGTTCGGGTCCAACTGTCGTGAGGAACGCCGGGATAGACTGTGAAGATCACGTCGGGATTGCCCGCATCCTTCACGGCGTTAATCATGGCGCGCTCGCTCTCGACGTTGACCGCCTGATCCGCGTCCCCATGAAACGCCCAGACCGGCATGGTTATCGTCGAGGCCTTTTCCGTATCAAACCACCCGCAAATCGGCGCGATCGCCGCAATCTTAGAACCGGCGACCGACGCGACGCTCCACGTTCCGTAACCGCCCATCGACAGCCCCGTCACATAGATGCGAGAACGATCGACGGGATACGATTCGCAAACTTGATCGATCAGTTTGATCAGCTGTAACGGCGACCAGTACGCGCCCCGTTTGCATTGAGGAGAAAGCGTGATAAATTTCCACGTCTTGGCGATCTCCGGATTGTCGCAGAGCTTCGCGGGTCCGTGGTTTTTAACGGCGGTCGGATCGTCGCCGCGTTCCCCCGAACCGTGCAAAAAGAGCATGAGCGGGAATCCGTCGTCGGTCTTGGCGGTCTCGTCGGACGGCATGAAGAACCAGAAGTCCATCGTCTCCGTCTTCGACTCGTCAAGCTGGAAATCGCCGCGTCGGGCGTTTCCCGTCTGCGCCGGGAGTTCGGCTTTCATGAGAACCTGCTGGCCGGGAATCGCTTCGGGATTCGAATCTTTTAACGTCTCAGCCGCGTTTGTCCAAGAAACGGCAAACGCGAACGTCGTTAAGAGGGAAAGTAGGAAAGAACGCATCGTCATTCTCCTAAAGTTAGGGAGCGTCGCTTAACGCCTCTCAAGTTTTTTAGAAAGCAACCACTCGTACAGCGCGGGATTCGCGTAGGTTCTCGTCCATACGTCGTGCCCGGCGCCGGGATACGTCGTAAATTTCACGTCTTGGTTTCCGGCGGCGCGAACCGCGTCGACAAGGTTGCGCGAGTATTCGTACTTCACCGCCCCGTCCGCCGTCCCATGGAACGCCCAGATCGGGGTCTTCGTCATCTTCTCGGCAAACTCAAGAGGATAGCCGCCGCAGAGGGGCGCCGCGGCCGCGACAAGGTCGGACGAATCGGCGACCACGCCCCACGTTCCGAAACCGCCCATCGATAGGCCGGTCACGTAAACGCGCGACCGATCGACGGGATACTTTTCACAAATCTGTTCAATCAGCGTTCGAAGCTGACGCGGAGACCAGAAACGCGCGCCTTTGACTTGCGGCGAGACCGTAATGAACCGCCACGTTTTGGAAAGTTCCGGATCGTCGCAGAACTTAGGAGGACCGTGCGTCTTGACCGCTTCGATATTGTCGCCGCGTTCGCCCGCGCCGTGCAGGAAGAGTAGAAGCGGGAACCCGTCTTCGGTCTTCGCCGATTCGTCGGTCGGCAGGAAAAGAAGATATTTAACGACTTCCGTCTTCGTTTCGTCAACCGGATTGGCGCCGCCAAGGGGCATGGCGTCGCCGCCGTTCCATTCTCCGCCAAGCGCCAGCGGAAGAACCGCTTCCTGAACGACCTGAACGCCGGGCTGCGGCTCGTTATTCTTCACCTGCGTTTCCTCCGCAATCGTCGCCGCGTTTGCGACGCAAAAAAGCGCCGTCGCGACGATCAACGACCCAATCGTCGTAATTTTCATCAGAATATCCTTCGTTGCTATGCGTGTTTACGCGTTTGAGTTTCCCGCGGCCTATTCCGTTTTGGATTTTACGACGGTCCGAAAACAAGAAAAAACGCCGCGCGACAATTTTTTACAACAAGCGCGGGGTCGACGTCAACTCTTTTCTGAAAACACGACAATATTTTTCATCTTTTCCCAAGACGAGACGCGAGTTCGGCGTATAATAGAGCGAGTTAAAATGCGGACAAAATCGCAAGCGCCGCGTCGTCTGGAGAAACTTATGAAATTCGCTATCAATCTTGTTTTGGCAATCTGTCTCGTCGCAACGCTGACAATCGCTTCGTCCGCAAATGCGGAAAACCCGCTCGTCCGCCGCGACGACCGTACTGTTTTTGCCATTGGACAAAAGGACGTCGGCGCGTCGTCGAAGTCGCTGACAATACCGGCCGTCGTCGACGAAATCGTCGCCAACGCCTTCGACGGATTTGATCAACTTGAAAAGGTTTACATTGGAGACGGCGTCAAAAAAATCGAGTCCGGCGCGTTTGCAAAATGCGCAAAACTCGCCGACGTTTATCTTTACGAAAGCGTCCGATCGATCGCGGACGACGCGTTCCCTAAAAGCGCGACGATCTACGGCGCAAGCGGTTCTTTTGCCGAGAAATGGGCGGCCAAAAATAAAATCGCGTTCAAACGGCTCTCGACCGCCGCGTTGACAAAAGCGTTTCCCGACGCCAAAGACGAAACGCCGGGCGCCCTTCTCTTCTCTCGAGATCGGTCTGGAGTTGAAATACTCTGCGCAACCGGCCGAAAGAGTCTTTCCGGCCCGCTCGTCGTTCCCAAGACCATCGCCGACGCGCCGGTCGTTAAACTCGGCGACGAAGCGTTTGCAGATTCGCACGAACTCGTTTCCATAACGCTCCCCGAAGGATTGAACTCCATCGGCGCCGCCGCGTTTTCACGTTGTTACGCGCTTAAATCGATCGCGCTCCCGTCGGGAATCAAAACGATCGAAAACGAAACGTTCCAAGGTTGCGTTAATCTTACGTCGATTGAACTTCCCGATCAATTAACGTCGATCGGCGTCAGAGCGTTTTACGACTGCGCCGCGCTACCTTCCCTTCAGCTCCCTTCGGGACTCAAAGAGATTAACGACGCGGCGTTCGGTCACTGTTACGCGCTCGCCTCGTTAGAATTACCCGCCGCGCTGGAAACGCTGGGAAGTCGTTCTTTCGCCTCCAATATCTGTCTCGTCGTCGCGCCGGAGAGTTCCGCCGCCGCCCAAGCGGCCAAAGGAGGCTACAAATACGCGACGAACGTTCTCAACGTCGACGACGTCCCCGGCGTTCGCTCCATCTTTTGGCGCGATACAAATTTGGGAGTCGAGATCAACGGCGTCGAGACCTCGGAAACGTTTGACGGCAAACTAAAGGGACTCCCTGAAACAATCTCGGGACGTCCCGTCGTAAGCGTTGGCGATTCCGCGTTCGCGGAGAACGAGACGCTCAAAGAAGTCGAGTTTCCTCAAAGCGTCAAAACAATCGGCGCCGCGGCGTTTAAAGGTTGTTCCAAGCTCGTCTCCGTCCAATTCCCTGAAAGTCTGCGTTCTATCGGAAAGGAGGCGTTTTCAGACTGTCAGACGCTTGAAACGCCTTCTTTCCCAGACGATCTCGAATGGATCGGCCCGAAAGCGTTCGCCGACTGCGGGCGTTTCGAGTCGATACGACTTCCCTACAAGTTGAGTCTACTTGGCGAAGAGGCTTTTTGGAGTTGCGACAATCTTTCGAGCGTCGCGTTTCCTTATAATCTGAAGATCATCGGCGCGCGAGCGTTCGCCTACTGCGACAAGCTTGATATCGTCGATCTTCCCGGCGGGATTGCCTCGATCGGTCCGGAAGCGTTTTCCGCGACGATTAAGATGAAAGTCGGTCCGGGAAGTGTCGCTGAAAAATGGGCGAAGGAAAACAACGTCTCCTTCGAAACCTATTGATCGTTTCGTCGCCATTTGAACAATTTAAAACGCCCCTTTCTTTCGGAAGGGGCGTTTTTCGTTGGACCGTCAAAGAAGGCGATCACCTTAGCAAGGCGGGAACGCCCTGGATGGAGAAGATATAGTCTTCAAGAACTCCGACCGAAGGCCTATCAAATTGAATCGTCCAAAAACCGCTCTTTATCGGCTTGGGCGCGCCGGATTCGTCGAGGGGATTCGTCCACGAAGCAAGGAGCTCGACGTCCTCAAGACGCGCGACCTCGGCGCCGTCGGGATCGAAAAGCGTCGCCGAAACGCGCTCCGTCGCGCTGCCGACGACGCGGAGCGCTAAATCTTGCGCGTTTTTTGGAACGTAGAACTCAAAACGCCCCGTCGAACTGAAGACGTCGAGTTTCGGATCCGCCGACGTCAGAACGGGCGCGGAGGAGGATTCGAGCTCAACCGTGCTCGCGCCGAAGTTGACGTAGACGCGGCTCCATCCTTTCGTTTTCGATTCGAACGCAATTCTCAGCGGTTCGTCGACGGCAAGCGCGGGATCGAATTTTTGCTCGGCGCCGTCGGGTTCCGTAATCGTAACGTCAACCGGTTTCGGTTCATAAGAACCAATCTTCCTCTGTCGAAAAGCAAGCTCCGTCTTTTCGCCCGGCGTCGTAAAGACGTAATACGTCGCGTCGCCTCGGGCTCGGAACGGTTTTGCGGCGGGTTTCGGACGGTCGCGCCACGCGGCGGCAACCTCGTCGGACGTCGCTTTTTCCGATTCGACGTTCAAATTGGCAAGGTTCCAAAGAGGAACGCGCCGCGCGTATAAAAACGGGAAAAGCGTCGCAAGCGTCTCGGCGTCGAGAACCGTCTCGACGCGCGACGTCGAATCAAGCGCCGAAACCGAAATAATCGAGCCGGAGACCTTGGCAAAGCCGACGCCGTCGGCGGACGCGTCGCGAAGGGCAAAAAGCGGCTTTGTCGCGTCGGGCGCCGCCGCGTCGACGATCGTCACGCCTTTAAACGTCGTCCCGCCGTTCGCCTCGCCGTCCTCTCCCGTCGCAATCAGCGAAATTCCCGACGACGCCGTCGTTTTGGTCCATTCGTCGATTCCCTTCGGAAGCTCGTCGCGTAAACTGACGCCTTTGTATTTGGCGTATTCCAACGCTTTGTCCGCGCTCGGCGTTACTAGGAGAACGTCTTCAAATCGAAGGGGCGCGCCCTCCGCCCATTTGCTTCGAACGGCGACTCCGATCCGATTGCCGTATATTCGCGTGTTGCGAACAATCATCTCGCCCGACTGACGCATGTCTTCGCCGTTGGCGACCGTTAATCCTAAGCCCATCCCCGCGTTGCGGACGGAATCGCAGTCCTCGATGACAAACGAAAGTTCATGCCCGCGAGAACGCATCTGCGGGAGGTAGAACGTGATTCCGTCGCCCGCGTTGTTAATTGCGACGACGCGGCGCATGACGACGTTCGTGATCTGCTCGTCCGCGCCGTTGGGTTCAAAATCGATTCCCGCGGCGGGCGGCGTGCCGTTCGTATCGCGAAGAACGCAATCTTCGATAAGGAGTCCGTCGACGTTGATCACGCTGATTCCCTGTCTGTTATTCTCGACGCAATCAACGCGACGAATCGTCACGTCGCGGCACGGAAGTTTCGCAGTTCCAGACGTTCCAAGATAGATTCCGTCGCCGCCTGTCTCCGCGATTTGGAGATTCTCAATGAGAACATGTTCGGCGCTTCTGAGCGAAATTCCATGACGCCATTCCGATTTTCGATACGGCTCCGACCAGTATTCGCGCTTGCGCATCCGGAGCGTCGCGCCTTTGCCTTCGCCGCGTATCGTTAGATTCTTTGTATTGTCGCAAGCAAGGAGAACGTCGCCAATTTCTTTAAACTCGCCCTTTTTCGCCTGAACCTCGACGCCCTCTTCCAGAACAAGTTCCAAATTGTCGCGAAGCTTCAACGGTCGGACGATCCACGGGCTCGACTGTTTGTCGATCACGACGGTCTTCGCGCCGGAGTCGATCGCGCGTTGTAACGCGTCGGTCGAGTCGTCGACGTTGAAACCGTACTCCGACGCGACAATTCGCGACCGCTCTTCCTGAGCGAGCGCGCCCCCGCTCGACAAAATCGACGCCGCAAACGTTATCGCTACGACGAACGCCCATTCAAAACGCGTTTTTACCATTTGTTATTTCCTTTTTACGTCAATCCTTCGGCGAATTAAGCTGAAGAACGCGGTTCCGAGACGATTTCGGAACCGCGTTCTTTACGGCGTTCAACGTCTAAGAGACGCGACGAAAATCACGCCTTTTTAGCGGCCGCTTCCTCCTTGCGTCGTTTCTCTTCCGCAATGACTTCCGGCGACGCCGTGTTGAAAATCAACGCGAAGAGAATCAGCGCCGCGATCGACGAGAAGACCAACATGCCGAAGATGCGCGGCCAGCCTGCCCGAGAGATGTGCGCGCGTTCCAGCGCGGCGACTTCCACAACGCGAGAAACGTCCTCGACGCGAGCTTTCGACGTCAAAACGTCCGGCGACTCGCCCGTGACGTCGGCGAGGCTAGAAGTCAGTTTATCCGCTTTCGCCATAAACTTATCATGAATCTCCTCGTATTTTTCGGTATTCTCTTTCCCTTTGAAATTCTCAAGAGAACGAGACGCGTCGTAGTACGCTTCGCAGCTCTTAACGAGCGCGGAGAGTTTTGCGGAGTCGGCAAGGAGCGCGTCCTTATCGACGCTCTCGAACTTCTCCGCGACAATCGTCGCCATCTGCTGGTCGCGCTCCGCTTTCGCCGGAGCCGTCGCGCCGTCGACGAGATAGCCGACGCCAAAGCCCGTCACGATCGTCGCAAGGTAACCGAAAAGTCCCGTTAAACCGCTCGACGCGGCGCCCGATTTCTTCGTCGCGATCGTCGACGCGACGCAGCCGATAAGGCATTGCGGTCCGTAGATAAAGAACCCAATAAGACTGAGAAGGAGAATGTTCAGAACGAGCGACTCGGAATCAAGACGCCAGAACCAGAAAGACGCGACTCCGCAACCCAGCATATAAACGAAGCACGCCTTCGCGCCGCGTCCGTTGAACACCTTATCCATCAGGACGCCGCTCAAGACGACGCCGCACGCGCCAAAGATTTCATAGCACGCCGTCGCCCAGCCCGCCGCGCTAAGATCGAGACCTTTCGACTGCGAAAGGAACGTCGGCGCCCAGTCGAGAATGGAGAAACGAACGATATAAACAAAGAAGTTCGCAAAGCAGAGAACCCAAACCGCCCAGTTCGAA
>CAMZHY010000061.1 GCA_947307005.1 uncultured Planctomycetaceae bacterium | reverse complement strand
ATGAAGATAGACGATCCAGAACATGTTTTTCTTCCGCGTCAATTTGATAATGAAGATAACTGTGAGGCGCACTATCTTTCAACGGGAACTGAAATTGTCGTTCAACTAGCCCGGCTCGGTCGACGCGTCGACGCTTTTGTCGCAGGCGTTGGCACAGGGGGCACGGTGATGGGATGCGGGCGTCGTATTAAGGAGTTCTATCCGCAAGCCTCGATTCATCCGCTCGAGCCTGCGAGTTCTCCCACCCTCTCAACCGGGTATAAAATTGGTTTTCACAGAATCCAAGGAATCTCTGACGAATTTATTCCGGCAATTCTTAAGCTAGACCAACTCGCGTCCGTCGTTAGCGTGGATGACGGTGACGCTATTCTAGCGGCCCAAGCTCTTTCGAGGAATCTTGGACTTGGCGTCGGAATTTCTTCCGGTGGAAATCTTCTCGGCGCGGTCAAACTCCTCAATCAGTTGCCTGAAGAACAAGCTCAAAAAACGACCGTCGCAACTGTTTTTGTCGATGACAACAAGAAGTACCTCTCCACAGACTACGCTAATTTTGAAGAACCCCGCGACGGGTATCTTACCCCGGAAATTGAACTTCTGGAGGTTACTTCGATTCGCGCATGAACCGAAACGCCAACGCGATATTCTTAACAAACAGGGAGAACATTTTTTCTATGGCTCTTGTTCTCCCGTGGCTCTCATGCCCTCAATTCTAAACTAAATAGAACGCCAAAACGACGACATGCTTCATTCTCTTGACCGGCGGTTTTAACGAAAAAAATCTCCTCGCCAAAAGAGTCTCAAAAAGCTGGAATTGGCGATTGTTTTGCTCTTCGAAATTGCGACGGGTTCCAGATTTTTGAAAGGTTGTTTGAAACGCTTCGAAGCGGATTAGAACAAACGCGCGTCAAACGAAACAAAGAAGTCTGGACCGATTCTTAGATATTTGCTAAGCTCGGCGGGTTGTTTTGCGCGTAAGCGCGTCCGATTCAGAGTAATCCATCCGCCATTTTGCCGTCTGTTACGATCATGTCGTCTCGATGCAACGCAATCAAACGCCTATTCTGGCGTTCGCTGATTCTGTTCTTTGGGCTCGGCCTTGCATGTGGGACGGCGCCTTTCCTATTCGGACAAACGCTCTTTTCTCAGTCTGATTCCGCAAGTTCTCTCGTCGCTTCCAACGCAGCGCGGGTCTTCCATCCCGGACTCATGCGTATTGATATATCGATTACCGCGACGCAACCGACGAATTGGATTGGCGAGATCACTCTTTCGCGAGGCGCGTTTACGAATATCGTCCCACTTGGTTGTAACGCGACTAGCGGCTCCGACTTTTTCTTTTCAGATTCTTCTCAAAACAGCTTAACTCTTTTCACTCGATCACCGGAGACCTTTTGTGGAGTCGAGACGACTGTAATTGCGCCGCGAGATTCGCAACTAGAGTTGAAGCTATTGGATGCGACTCATAATAGACAGTATACGAAAACTGTTTTTATAGAACGTCTTATTGACTCGTCAACGTCGATTACGCTCGACGACCGGGGAACGGTTGTTGAAATAACCCGAGCGCCTGCGGACGAATTACCGGTATGCGTCTGTAAGTTCGGCGACAACAACCTGTTTGGTTCAAACTCGATCTTTCGCCCCAACGAAACTCTTAGTTTGACGGTTATTCCCCGTTCATCCTCGTCAAAAATTACCAATGACCTCACGCTTGTAGCAACCGCGCGGATTCCGGGATCAGAAACGCCTTTCTGGAGCGATTCAAGGGAAACGCCCCTTTCTCAAATCCAACAAAACGATCTCGCCTCGATCGACCCTAACGGAAAGTTTACCCCTTGTGTTTTCAATATGACGACGCCAGACAGAGGCGGCGTTTTCGAGATTACGTTTGAGTTATTCTCAAAAACGCCGAACACGACGTCTCGAATATCGCTCCCATTGCCGCAACCGCGCAAACCGCGTCAAGAGGGAACGCTCGTCGCCAGACGCGTTGTTCAGGGAGTCGTCGTTCCCAACGCTCCGAATCAAACGGAAAAGATTGGCTCGTCCAAAGACGTAGACGGCAATCTCCGTAGCGAACTCTTAGTAACGATTGATCCAACAAATCCATCATGGCGCAAAGCGTTTTCAAAACGTCGTTCTCTTCCATTTTATAAATCAACTTCGGGCGTCGTTCCGAGTTCAGAGAAAATCGGAAACGTGTTTCGCTCGACGTTTGCCGACAACGAAAATAATCCTCAAGAAACGTTCGCAAACGACGATTCCGACGAAAAATCGGACAGCCTAGCTAAATTCCGACAAATCGCCCCCGTCGACGCTTTACCTGAATCCCGTTCAAACGCCCCTTCGTCCGGACTCGTTCTCGGACAAACCCCGTCGCTTGATTCCCACGGTTCGAAACCGTTCAACATGAATATTTTCGGACTAGGTAAAGCAGACCAGGGTAAAGAAAACGTCGAACTAACTGAAGCGCGGGAACGATACGATTTCGTCAGTCGCTGGGAACGAGATGAATTCAACTCATTTTTGCGAAATTTAGATCGCCGCCATTGGAACGACGTCAACGACCTCTGGGAAAAACCCATCAGCAGCGGTTCTTCTCGATTATTCACCGCTGACGAACTCAAGCAATTCGCGCCGCCCCGCGCGAACTTTACACGACTTGAACCCAATAGATCAACCAACGATCAAATCAATAAAAACAACGCTGTTGAAAAACTTGAATCGCTTGGAGTACGGTACAGCCCCGTCTCTTGGGAGGCATACCCGGTGCCAATCCAAACCCCCGGCGTTCCTCACCTTCTAGAAATCGAATACCCAACAAGTTTTCCACAAAAACTCGCAATTAGCATACTTGAACAAGGAATCTCCGGAGCGCTTCTATCAACGTCGCAAAACGCTGGAATTATTGTTGAAGACAACCCTCTCTCTGACCGAGCCTCAAGAGAAGTGTCGCGATTTTCCATGGTTTTTTGGCCCAAAACAAAGACTCCTGTTATTCTTCTTTCTAACGCGTCAAGTCAAACTCCAGCCGCATACGGTCAGATTCGCATATATAGGGCCAAAGACGCAGAACCCCGAGTTTCGAAATCCAATCGAGGACGAATTTTCAGCCTGGCGTTCACGAGTCCGGATATCTGCCGCCAGTTTTCCGCAGCGCTAAAACCGTCTTTTTTTGGTCTATCCGGAGCGGAAGACTGGCAAGCGTTTGACGACTCGATTTCCCGTCTTTTACACTACCTCTCCGCATACAACTACGACGCGGCAATGCTCGCCGTCGCGGCTGACGGATCGTCGCTTTATCCAAGCCAGTTGCTAAATCCAACGCCAAAATACGACAAAGGAGTTTTCCTCTCGACAGGAGGGGATCAAAACCGCAAAGACGTCCTTACGTTGGCTGTCGAGCGATTTGAAACTCTGGGTAAGTCGTTAATTCCTCTTGTTAAACTAAACGGAACGCTTCCAAATCTCGAATACCGTCTCCTTCAACTTCGTTCGGGACTCGTCGCAGACGATGAACGAAACGCGTTAGAAGGCGTTGAATGGATTGGCGTGGATTCGCGTCGTCTCATAGATTCAAGACGAGCGAACGACGGTTCTGGTCCATACTACAACGTCCTTCATCCAGAAGTTGAAAAGCAAGTCCTTGCAATTGTCCAAGAACTCGTCGCGCGGTGCGCTCCGTACGATAGCTTTGGAGGTCTTGCGCTAGACGTCGGAGCAAACGGCTGGCTAGCTCTCCCTGACGACGTTTATTACGGCATGGACGACGTCACCATCGCCAGATTTGTTCGTGAATCAGACCTTATGAACATCCTTGCGGATAAAACAAACTGCAATGTTCAAGATTTGCTCCAAGCAAAGGGCCCGGAACGGTACCGCAAACGCGCCGAGTTTATTAATTCGTTTTGCCGAAACGAATGGCTTGAATGGCGCGTTGACGCGTTATTCAACTTCTACAATAAAATTTACGCGACAATAGCGTCCGCGCGTTCCGATCTTCGACTTTTCTTAGTCGCGTCAAATGCGCTCGACGGCCCCAATTGTCAGAAAACTCTCTTCCCCAAGCTTGGCGGAGGCTCAAGACTTCGCGATTCACTGCGCCTTGTCGGACTTGATCCAACCCGTTACGCAACCCTCGAAACACAAAAGGCAAGCGCCGGAGGCGTCTCGCAAATTGGGTTTGTTGCTAACTCTTCTTCGAAAGAATCGTGGAATGCCTCCATCGTTCTTTTACATCCTGAAAAAGTCGCGCAAACAAAACCCTTCGTCAGGTCGGCGCTCGACCTTGAGCTTAAAACCCCTGAAGCTCTCTCCCTCTTCTCTAAGGGCTATGCGTTTCCGGGCGCGTTCTTCCTACACGAAACAGAAATCAAACGGCTCTATGACTTCGACCTAGAAAGTCCGTTCCCCGCCTCGGTTGTCGAACTCAACACGAGAGCGCTCCCAGCCGGATTTGAAAACCGCAGACGATTCGCCCGATCTCTTGCAATCGCAGATTGTCTTTGCTTTTTCGATGGAGGCGACGCCATTCCCTTCGGACAGGAAGAAGCGCTCAGAGATTGGATATCCGCATTCAAAAGTCTACCCGCCGTTCCTTTTAAGACGTGGCGTCCAAAATCAGAATCCTCGGGGAAATTGCCTCAAGACGGCAAGGAACAAACCGCGTCGGAAGAAAGCGCCGAAACTTCTGAAAAAATAATACAACCCATCGTCGCCCGGTATTATCAGAATAATCGAGAGACGTGGATATATCTTCTAAACGCCGCGCCGTTCCATACAAACGTAAAATTAACAATCAGCCGTAAGAACAAGTCGCGATACGAAGTGTTCGCTGGACTTCGGCAAGAAGAACCGATCGCCGTGAGCGATTCGATTGTCTGGAGTTTCATTGCGACTCCTTACGACCTAGTCGCATTACGCGTAGACGATCCCAAAGCGACAATTGAATCGATCGACGTCACGCGACCTGCTGAAATTTGTGGAGACGATGGTCGCATGCGTCAGACGGTACGAGGGCTTGTCGATCGAATCGTCGCCGCAAGAAAAGGTCTCAGACTTCCCATTCGTAACGGGGGATTCGAAGAATCCTTCGCGCCTGCCGTTCCGAAAGAGGAAGAAGAAAAAACGCCAGATAAGGCAAACTTTCTCGATCTTGTGACGCCCCAGTCTCTCCTCTTCAAAAAAAACCGTGAATTAGATAATAGCGACGTAAACGGAGCAATTGGTTCAACAGCGCTTCCGAATTCTCCAGAAATCCCCGACATGACGCGCGTTCCCGGTTGGCGCGTTTTCGGTCCAAACGACGTTGACGCTCGTCTCGATTCAAACGTCTTCAAAGACGGACGCGCAAGTCTCAAACTCTCGTCACGTCAAAGCGCGGGCGGAATCGTAAGTCAACCCTTTGCGGCGCCAACCTCAGGAAGACTCTGTATTCAAATTAGCTTAGGAGTCAAATCGGACGCTCGAGAATTGCCCCTTGAGGTTTGTCTTACAGGGCGAAAAAACGGCGTGCCCTACGTCCGTCGTTTGGCAATTGGCGAGGCTTTTCTTAAGAAGATTCAAAAACAGAAAATCCGACAAGTCGACTCTGGAGTCGTATGGCACACTGACGTCATCCTCTTTGACCAACTGCCTCTTGACGGATTAGAAGGTCTTTCCCTTTGCTTTGAACTTGTTGGTCGCGGCGAGGTGTGGCTCGATCAAATTCAACTCTATCGACTCGCTTTTGCAACTACGGAACAGACGGAACTCATGAAGTTCATGAACATGGTTGAATACCGCGCGTCAAAAGGACGCGTGGTCGACGTGATGTTCATGCTCGACAATTACTGGTCCGCGCTCCTACGAGACCAACTCCCAGACGACTCGCAAGAACTCGCCGCCACCCGCAGTAAAATGGCGTTAGCCACTGAAATTACACAAGATACGTCTAACGATAACGCCGATTCCGAAGACAAGACGGAACCAAAAGACAATAAAGGTTGGAGCCGCCTCAAATTTTGGTAATGGCTCCTACCCCAAACACGACGCGAACCATCCCTGTATTTCACCTCTACGAATTCAACGATCGGGACTTTTACCGTACGTTTTCAACGGAAACAAAAGCAATCGACGGCGTCGCCCGTCTAGTTTACAGTTGAAAACAATGAAGTTTCTATCTATAATCTTTCAAGAGACGTCTGCACTGCTGATTTTTCACGCGCAAACGTAGCTTTTTCCGAGTATGGACCTTTAAAACCGTATGATGCAATGATTGATTCTTATTTCTTCGACGGAGAACTCCGCCGTTCCGTCGAACGCATCCTTCTCCCTGATATTCATACGCCGGGTCAATACATCGGAGGCGAGCTTGGTCAGATCGTCAAACCGGCCGAATCAGTCGACGCGAGAATGTGTTTCTGTTTCCCTGACCTTTATTCAATTGGGATGTCAAACGTCGCCATGAGCGTCCTATACGACGTCATTAATCAACGTTGTAATCTGGCGTGCGAACGAGCGTTTTGCCCAGAGGTCGACTTTGAAAAAGCGCTAATTTCCAACAATTTACCTCTTTATTCGTTGGAGACGTTCACCCCTCTTAACGCATTTGACGTCGTAGGTTTCACGCTTCAGTACGAACTCTGCTACACGAGCGTCTTAACGATGCTCCATCTGGGACGTATTCCACTCCGACGTTCGCAACGCGGCGTTGACGCGCCCCTCGTCGTCGCGGGAGGTCCGGCCGCGTGCAATCCTGAACCGCTTTCTGATTTTATAGACGTTTTCCTTCTTGGAGACGGCGAGGAATCCGTTCCTGATCTCCTTCAATTCTGGGGAGATTTGAAGCGACAATACGGACTTTCACGGGTTCTTTCATCCAGAAACGGCGACTTTCCATACGACGGCGTCGGCGACAACGCTTCGATCCCGGAAATTCGTCGTGAAATGCTTCTAGAAATCGCGAAAAAATTTGACTGCGCTTATGTTCCAGAGTTTTATTCCGTTGAAATCGATTCTGTAGGACGCGCTCGACGTCCAAGACCTATTGTCGCCGAAGTTCCCGAATACGTTAGATCGGCGATTGTTAGGAATCTCGACGCGTTTCCACCGCCCAAACAACCGCTTCTTCCTTTAATCGAAAGCGTTCAGGATCGCATCTCGGTTGAAATTATGCGAGGTTGTCCCCAAAAGTGCCGTTTCTGCCAGAGCACGCAGCTTAAGCGTCCCATTCGAGTAAGATCGGTTGAAACGATTATTAACGCCATCAGAGCCGCAAGCGAGGCCACGGGAGTTGACGAAGCGACGCTTTTGTCATTGTCGTCGAGCGAATACCCCCGATTTGAGCAAGCTCTTAAAACAATCAGCGACGCTCTCTGTCCTAGGGGGATAACGCTCTCAGTCCCAAGTTTACGCGTCAATCACCAGTTAAGTTCCGTCGTTGAAGGTCTTTCAACCGAGCGTTCTTCAAGTCTAACGGTCGCTCCGGAAGCGGCGCGCGATGAAATGCGACGACGAATTGCAAAGCGAGTAACAAACGAAGACCTTTTTTCTGGATGCCGAACGGCCTTTGAACACGGATTTTCCCGAATCAAAATGTATTTTATGTGCGGATTTCCCCACGAGGAAGACGACGACGTCGTCGGAATTGTCGAACTCTCCAATCAAATATGTCAGCTAGGTAAAGACGTTCGTGGAAAATGGCCCTCCGTCGTAGCGAACGTTTCCAACTTCGTTCCTAAACCCCATACGCCCTTGCAATGGGAAGGGATGGCGACTCGCGAATATTTTGAAGAAGCTCACAGATCGTTACGCCAAGCGAAACGTATACGTTCTGTTGAAGTCAAATATCATGAACTCAACGTCAGCCTCTTAGAAGGCGTCCTCGCTCGAGGCGATCGTCGCGTTGGTAAAACAATTGAAACCGCCTGGAAATTGGGAGCTAGACTCGATCCATGGCGCGAACATTTCAAACCAGAAATATGGAAAGAGGCGATCGAACAAACGGGATTAGACGTCAATCTTATCTCACACACGCCCTATTCCCTTGATTCGGAACTCCCTTGGGATCATATCCTTCTTTTCAACGACAAAGAACGACTTAAAAACGAGAACGAATTGAGTCGTCAGTGTAAGTTGACGAGAATCGGCTAGATACTACGGAGCAACGCGTCGCCGTTCGCCGCGTCCTTCGACTTTTTTTCAACGCTAAACAGGAGATACAACATGCGTTCTCTACTATCGCGACGTGATTTTCTCGGTTTGTCAATTGGAGCTGCGGCGGCTTCGTCCGTTCCAGAGTTTCAAGCGTTTGCAAGTTCTAACGAATCCGCTGTCAAAGACTTTCCGACGACAACTTTCTCGTCGGACCAAACTGCCGTCCGTTTCTATTCAAAAGCTGTTGTCGAACCTGTAAAAATCCTTCAACTTTCCGACGTTCACCTTTTCATCGACGACGAGCGAGGAGACGAATACCGCCAATACTCCGAACGTATGTCTAAGGCGTATAATCATACGCGTCATTTCGAATCGGGAGCGGACACCAATCCTCAAGAAGCCTTAAAGGATATCGCGAATCGCGCCAAGGGACAAGGCTACGACGCCCTCGCCCTCACTGGCGATATCGTTAGTTTTCCCTCTGCGGCCGGGGTTGATTACGTCAAAAAAACCCTTTCCGACGTCGACGCTCCTTTTTACTACGTCTGCGGCAATCATGACTGGCACTTCGAAGGTATGGAAGGAACGGAACGCGAACTTCGCGACGCCTGGATTGAAAAGCGTCTTAAACCCCTCTTCCCTAAAGACGTCAATCCTCTTGCGTACTCCGTTAAGATCAAGGGAATCAAACTCCTTTTCATCGACGATTCGATTTATGAAATTCTCCCGTCGCAACTAGATTTCCTTAGGAAAGAGCTTGCAGACGCCGCGCCTTCGCTCCTCTTCATGCACATTCCGCTCTATGCTCCCGGAAGACGCGTCGCCTTCGGCGTTGGACATCCGGAATGGAACGCCGCTCACGACGGTAATTACAAAATTGAACGACGCCCCCGTTGGCCCGAAGAGGGGCACAACGAAACAACCTATGCGTTCCGCGACGAGGTTCTACGCGCTCCGAATCTCATTGGAGTGTTCACCGGACATATTCACTCGTATTCGCTCGACGTCCTCAACGGAAAACCTTCGAGCGTAGCGCGCGCGGCAAACGACGGTTCCACGCTGAAAATCGAAGTTCTACCTTATCCGACGGAGAGGTAATCCACCCTCAACCAGAGTATTAAAATAAAAAAAATAGACAAAACAGCGATTTTTTCAGAAAATGCAACTTAGCAGATGACACGTTCGCGTTTCTCTGGTACAATTGAGAGCGCCTTGGAACGGATGAATTCGATTTTAAACAATCGTCACAACCGATAAATTGGTCATTGAATCGAGGAAATTGTCCTGTTTTCGATGTTTTGGGAACGCGCGCCCCAAAAGACAGGGCTATACTTAGCGATGATTATTGCGGTTTTTTCCCTCCTGGGGCGCTCGTAGAATTTGGCTTTGCCGTCGTTGCGTTGAGGATTGTTTGAGATGCGGCGACTGGTAGCGGCTGGCGCGAAGCGTTTCACATTGCGGGGTCGGAGTCGCCGTTTCGCCAACGAAAAATGCAATTTCACTGCGTTTGACATAGAATTGATTCGTTAGACGTAAGTCCTTTGTTTTAGGGACTTCTGTGCTTTCGACTAAAGGAGACGTTACCTCATGAACTTGGTAGGAAAGATTTTCGTAGGCGTCATTGCGTTGATGAGCGTCGTTTGTCTGACCGTCAGCGCCGTTTCGTACGCGTCGCACCATAGTTGGAAGGAGAAATCCGCCGAACTCAAGAAGCAACTGGACGACGCAAAGCAAACGCAACAAACGCTTACGTCTCAAAAGTCGGAACTTGAGAGCAAAATCCAAAGCGAGGCGCAAGTCTACACGGCGGCGATGGAAGCTCTTAAGACAAAGGCGGACGCTCTTGAAAAGTCAAACGACGAACTTAAGCAGAAAAACGAAGAACTCCAGCGCGATCTCGACCAGCGTCTTGCCGTTATTGAGTCGAACAATAGTCATATCGACGACCTTCGTCAGCAGCTGAGCGCGACTGCGGTCGACCTTGCCACCGCTCAAAATCTCCGAGCGAACTATCTCCAAGATCTCGCGAGAACGATGGAAAAATTGCACGAACTCTCTGCGAAGTTTGGCGATCTCGAAGAAAAGAACGGCGCTCTTGTCGCCTCTTATGACGAGGCGTTGACCGTTTTGAATCAGAATGGTCTTTCCGCAGATCCGAGTGATTACGGCGACCTTCCTAAGTTTGCCGTCAAAGGAACGATTGAAACGGTTCGCGAAGGAAACGACGGTCTTCTGATGATCTCGATTGGTTCCGACGACGGTCTGAGCGAACACAACAAGCTTGACGTCAGGAGGGGCGATTCCTATCTTGGTAAAATCGAAGTCGTAACGGTCGAACCCAATCGCGCGGTCTGCAAAGTTTTGCCGGAATATCGTCAGGGCGTCATGATGGAGGGCGACGATGTCTATTCGCAAAAATTCAACTGAGAAAACCAAGGAGCCCAAAGCCAAAAAGGCTAAGGAACCTAAGGCAAAAAAGACGAAAGGCAAGAAGGCTGTTGACGAGTCTTTCGGCGACTCTTCTTTTGACACGCCCCAGACTCCCGCGGCCCCAAGGCGTAAGGCTCCTAAAGCGCCAAAGGACGTTTATACCCTTGTGCTTTTGCTGAGTTTCTTGTTCTTTGTCATAGCGTCAGTTTTCCTTTACTTGGATTTGGCGTCTTACAAATAGGTCGCCTCGACAAGCCTTCTGATCGTCGTTTTACGACTGTGAACGTCGCGCCGCAAGACGCGACGTTTTTCTTTGGTTTATTCATGGAGTGATGGTCTATCTTCTTCGACTTTTCTTTAAAGCAGATTGAAAAAGGTCGCAATAACCTCGGAGGAAAAACAAGCAAAAAGTCCTTTCGCCGCTTTTAAATCGGGGAAAAAACCTTAAAATATGGTAAGGAGTTCTCTCTGTTGTCATTCGAGAGTCTCCGAATGACGGTCGATTTAGCGACGTCGTCTTTGATGAGTTTTTCCTCAGTGGCTTATGTTTGACGAAAAGATCTGATTATGGACAGCCGAACGACAATACTTAACAGGATTAAAAGCGCTCTTGCAGATATTGACAAGACCAACTTGCAAGAGCCTGAAATTCCAGAAATCTGGCCTGTTTTAGGCAAGTCTTCAAGGGAACTCGCGACTGAATTTGCAGAAAACCTTAAATCCGTCGCTGGAGAAGTTGTTTTCTGTCAAGACATAAACGACGCGGTTGCTAAAATTGCCAACGCGATGAAAGAGGTCGCCCTATCGTCGAAAAAAACGATTCCTTTCAAACTTGGCGTCTACGACTCTGAACTTGCCCAATCTACCGCCGTCAAACTCATGGAATCTTGTCCCGACTGGAACTCGCTTAATGCGCCGAATGATCCGGCCGTTGATCCGAAAGACTACGAATCAATGACCGCAAGCCTTGTTACGCCCTTCGTTCTTTTAACCGACACGGGTTCGTGCGCTATCGAGGGACGGTCCGCTTTTGAACGGCTGCTTTGTTATCTTTCCCCCGCTTGTTTCGTATTGGCGAAGGAAAACCAGTTGCGTGAGAATCTCCCGCATGCATGGCCCGAAATCGAAGCCAAGATGCAAAATCCTCAACAGCAAGGCGAAATTGTACTGGTTACGGGACCAAGCCGAACCGCAGATATCGAAAAGAAACTGGTTTTGGGCGTTCATGGTCCGCAAAAATTGGTCGTCTTCTTGATTCAGGATTGATAAACATTTCGAAATAGAAACCTTATCGACTGTTCAGCCAATCCATTCGGGGGAATGAAGTGAAATACTCTGACGTCGCGCTTCAAACATTCGTTTTGTCTGAGATTCAAGAGAATTGTTACGTTCTTTCCCTCTGTGGACGCAACGACTGCGTTGTTATTGATCCAGGAATCGACCCTTTCAAGGTCGTCGACTCAATCAAAAGCGCGGGAAGAACGCCCTCCGCGATTCTCGTTACGCACGGACATTTCGATCATATTTGCGGTATTCCCGCTATTAAAGCGATATGGAACGACGCTCCGATTTACATCGGCGAAAAAGATAGAAGCAAGTTGGCGAACCCTCTGGAAAACCTTTCCTTCGGATTTGGATCGCCGTTTAAGACGGCGGAGTCTGCGGTT
>CAMZHY010000060.1 GCA_947307005.1 uncultured Planctomycetaceae bacterium | reverse complement strand
GTACGCGTCGAGCGCGTCGCGCCAGCGCTCGGAGAGAAACGCCTCTTGCGCGGCGAGTTCAATCGTTCGCCAGTCTCCCGAAGTTTCGCCCGCCGCCTTCGCTAGTCTCCGAGAACGCGCGCGCGCCGCGTTGGCGCCGACGAGTCGCGAGACGCGGCGCGCTTCTTCGACGAGCGTTTCGCGGTCGAGGCGCGGCGTTCCGTCGTCGGGGGCGTCTTGTTCAAGTTCCTGGCGCGTCGGCGTCTTGGGAACGACGCGCCAATAGAGTTCGGCGCGGGCGAGGTTGAGCTCGTCGAAAGGATCGTCGAAGGTTTCGTCGAGGCGTTTTGAGTTTTCGGGGAAAGGAGCGTCGAGAAGATCGGCGTCTTGCGTCGCCTGACGGAGCGCGTCCTTTTCTTTCCCTTCCGCCTGAAGGAGCTTGATTTCCAGCGCGACGAGCGCGGCGGCGATTTCGCGGGGCGCGTCGGGATCGTCGGCGCGCGATTTAAGCGCGCCGAGCGTTGCGGCGAGGCGTTTGGAGGCGAGTTCGAGGTCGCCCGAGGCGCGCGCGGTCTCGACGAGAAGCGTCGCCGCGAAAAACCAGAACGCGTCGCGCTCGTCGCGCGAACTTTTTTGCAGCGCGGCGGCGAATTTTTCCGCTTGGGCGACGCGGTCGGGATTGGCGAGATTGGCGAGCGTCGATTTGGCGTGCCAATATAGGAAGGGGTTCGCGTCCTTTGGCGGGAGAGATCGCGCGAGATTCTTGGTGAGTTCCAGCGCGGAGTCGAGCGCGGCGGATTGCGGCGCCGAGTTGGGATCGTCGCGAAATTCAAGCTCGAGCGTCCCGAGCGTGTAAAAAGCCCTTGCGAGCGCGAGCGCGTAGCGTTTGTCGGAGTCGGAGAGCGTTTCCGCCGCCGCGAAGAATTCGAAATTGTCCTTACGGAAATCGGGACCTTCGACAAGGTCTCGAATCCGCGCGATCCGGCGCGCCGCCTCGTCGCGGCCTGATTGCGTTTCGAGATTGGCGGACTCGATCGCGGCGCGAATCGCAAGGGCGCCGAAGCGGCGTCGATCGTCCTCGGACGCGTTCTTCGCCGATTCTTCGATTCTCTCGAGTTCGCCGACGGCGAGCGAGGGGACGCCGCGATTCAAGAGCGATTCGGAGAGATTAAGCGAAAACGCAAACGGATCGTTTGCGACCGGGCGCCACGCGGCGTCGGGCGCGTCGGCGCGAAGGCTCGACGCGACGCTCGCCGAGAGAACGAGCGCGACGAAGACCGATAATTTGAATCGAATGAAAACGCCTGCCATTGACGTCGCTCCGCGCGGAAGGCAAAGGGAAACAAAGGTTAGAGCGCGAGCGCCTCTTGGGACGCGGCGAATTTAATTTTGCCGAGTCCGACGCGGCGCGAACAGTCGTAAACGTCGAGGACTCGTTCAAGAGGAACGTCGCGTTCCGGCGCGACGACGACCGGCGTGTTCGTATCGATTTCGCTCAACGATTCGAGAATCGCTTCGACTTCGGCGAGCGACGCGACGCGCTTGCCGTCGACGGAATACGTCGTTTGACGGTTGGGCGCGACGAAGAGCCTAACGACGATCTTGCCGAGGTCGCGGTCGCGCTGAGGAACCGTTTCGCTCGCAATCGCGCCCGGAAGCGTTAAATTCGTCGGCAGCGTCTTCTCCGGCTCGCGGAAATCGGCGGTGCAGACGAAAAAAATGAGGAGCAGGAAAATGACGTCGATCATCGACGTCAGATTGAGTTCCGGCGGCTCGTTTGCGGCGGATTGGATCGGCTCTTTCATGACGGTTTAAATTCGTCCGAATACAAAACGAAGACGCGCCCCGCGCGCCTTAACGACGATCGTCATTGTGGCGAAAAAGGGGCGCGGCGTCAAGACGCGCCGCGCCTTCCGAATCAGGTCAAATGAAGAAAGAGCGCGGCGGTTACTATCGCCGCCGTTTCGACGCGATAGACCTGCCGCCCGAGGTCGATCGCCGTCTGAACCTCGTCGGCGGAAAAGCCGCCCGCAGGCCCGATCGCCGCGAGAACCCCGCGCGGAACGCGTCCCTCGCGGGAACGAATCAGCTCGCTAAAACCGAGTTGTCCGAAGTCTCCGTCGGAACGCGGGTGCGCGACGACTCGGAGCGCGTCGTCGCCGGGGTGGAATTCGTCGAAGAGGTTGAAGCCGTCGAAGCGTTTTTGGAGTTTGAGCGCGAGGGGCGAAAGGGACGTCGCGTTTCCAAGGCGAGCGTCGAGAATTTCCGCGAATGCGGCGAGTTCTGAAACTGCGATCGACGGCGTAATCGACATGAGTCGGAGCCGTCCGCACTGTTTTGACGCCTCGAGCGCGTAGCGTTCGAGCCTTTCGCGGACGCCGTCGTCGAATTTAACGTCGGAACGTCGACAGTCGAGCGGAACGACGCGCCGAACGCCGAGTTCGCAGAGTTTTTCAACCGCCCATTTCTGGCGATCGCCCTTCGGGAGCGCGAGGAGCGCCGTCGCGGCGACGTCGGGCTCGCGGTCGTCGTCGCGCGTTTCGAGAATTTCGAGTTCGACGGCGTCGCGACCAACGGTCAGAATTTTGGCGCGATATTCGCGGCCGGAACCGTCGAAGAGCGCGACCTCGTCCCCCGGTTTGCCGCGCATGACTTTCGATAGATGTCGCGCTTCCGCGCCCGTCAGGATTCCTCGTCCTTGACGCAGCGCGGTTCTGTTTTCAGGCGCGACGAAATATAAATCGCTCATTTTCGTCTCCGTCTTTGGCGCCGTCGCACGCGCGGGAAAAGGCTGCGCGTCAGTATAGAAGTCCGACTTTAAGGTAGACGGCGTTTCTCGGGGAGTAGAATTTTCCGAAGCCCTTCGCTCTCATTTCGCGTCCGAAAGCGCCGCCGACTTCAAAAGAGCCGCGCAGACGCGTCGGGCAGTCGAACGAGGCGCCGACGCCGACCTTATAGTCGCTGTTATCGATGACGAACGTGTGCTTCCCCTTGATCGTCCATTCCGAGTCGTAAGCGAGCCATCGCTGGCTCGTGATATCGCCGTGAACGAAGAGCCACCAGTCCGTGTCGTTGACTTTCGTAAGATAGTGATCCCATCGGGGATTGGGAAACGCGATTCTCAGACGGTTTTGAGGGTTCGGAGCGTAGTCGAGTCCGGCGATCGGAACGAGCTTGTATTTAAGCGCGTCGTAATACGCGACGCCGCCGAAGACTTTGACTTGTTTTTCGTTGTCGATCGGGAGGCCGATTTCGGCGCGACCCTTAAAGTAGATCGCCTTGCTCGTAACCCGATGAAAAGACGCGCCGACTCCGATCGAGAAATCGACGTGAGCCTCGAGGTCGTTGTAGTTCGCGAGGAACGTCGTCGTGAGTCCCGCGTCGAAAAAGTTTTCGTGTCCGCCCTTGAAGTTTTTCGAAAGCTCGAGGTAATCGTAGGTGAAGTTCGGCGTTAACAGGAAATATCCGTTGTTCATGTTGTTGACGCTCTGCATCGTCTTACACGGGATCGCGAAGAGGAGTCTCGCGTTGAGTTCGTGCGTTCCGAGGCCGTTCTTTTTGCCGCGCGGGATGAACATATAGTATCCCGAGATTTCTTGACGGTATTTGAAAATCTTCTGGAAGGTCGTCGGCTCGCCGTTGGAGGGCGTGATTGGTTTCGGGTCGAACGGCTCGTCGTTTCCGACGACGGGAGGCGCGATCACGCTTGAGGTCGCGTTCGAAATGGACGAAGAGCCGATCGTCGAGGTGGAGGTCGGCGATTCCGCAGGCGGGATGATCGAGTTGGCGCTCTGACCGCGATAGACGACGTCGTCGCCGAGGCACGCGGCGAGGAACCCCGAGACGGGGCGCGACGGGAGAGCGAGCGTCTCGTCGTCGTCGTCCGCCGGAATGGAGACGACGACGAATTCTTCATCGCCGTCGAATGGGAGATCGTCGCCGATCGAGGTCCGAGGGGTCGGCGCCGAAAGGAAGCGCCAGCCGAATTCGTCCGCGCTCGCATTTCGAACCGCGAGGAAAAAGGACGCGGATAGACACAGCGCGACGACGAGACATAGCCGACGAACGACCGGTAAAGAGCGCATTATGACGACTTCCTGTATATAACGTCCGCTCCGCGCGGAATAGATTTTTCTTCTTAAAGTCGCAATCCTCCATGACGCGACCAGGCGGAGGATAGCAAATGACGGGAAACGCGTCAAGCGCGCTTTTGCCGCGCCGACAGAATTGTCGAAAAGGAACGCTTAAAGGCGGAACATTGTGTAAATCCTAATTTTTTTGACGTTTTTAACAGGACCCCGTCTTGAACGGAACGACGATTTCTGTAAAATGTATAGGTTGATTTGTATGATGAGCGGTCGAGTTTCGGAATCGAGTCTCGTTCTGCAAAGGCATATTTTGGCGCGGAGATTTTCGCGACGTTCGGCTTTTGTCGAGGCGGCGAGGCTTCGCTTGTTTACGCGCCGTTCGCGTTCCTGCGAACAAGGCGCTTTTATTCACCCCGTTTTTTATTTGGGGCCCGCGTCCTGCGACGAGAGTCGATCGCGTGTTTTTTGACGCGAAACGCGGGCCGGGTAAAGACGCCCAGTTATAGGGAATTTAGTTGTGGTTAATCGTATTCTCATCCGCGGTCTGGACAATAACGGCGACGACTTCAACGACGACGATTTCAATATCGACGACGCGACGTTGAACGAATTCATTGGCGAAGACGCCGATCCTCAGCGCGACAAGATCGTCGAAGGACGCGTCGTCCGCATTGAAAACGATTTCGTGATCGTCGACGTCGGGTCGAAGAGCGAAGGCCCTATTCCTCTTTCCGAATGGGAAGAAGGCGAAGAGCCTCCGAAGCCGGGCGATATCGTCAAGGTTCTCGTCGAAGAGACGGAAGACACGATGACGTCGGAAGAAGTCGCCCAGCGCGGCATGATCGTTCTTAGCAAGCGCAAGGCGGCTAAGATCGAGAACTGGAACCGCATGATCGAGAACGTCAAAGAAGGCGACGTCGTCGAGGGCAAGGTTTCCAAGAAGATCAAGGGCGGGCTTCTCGTCGACGTCGACGGCGTTTCCGTCTTCCTTCCGGCGAGTCAGGTCGACATTCGTCGTCCCGCCGACATCAGCGAGTTCATCGACAAAGAGATCAAGTGCGTTATTCTTAAGATCGACACGCAGCGCCGCAACATCGTCGTAAGCCGCCGCAATCTGATCGAGCAGGAGCGTCGCGAGCAGAAGGCGGCGATCCTCCGCGAACTCGAGGTCGGTCAGGTTCGCACCGGAACGGTCAAGAACATCGCCGACTTCGGCGCGTTCATCGACCTTGGCGGAATCGACGGGCTCCTTCACATCACGGACATGAGCTGGGGTCGGGTCAACGATCCTCGCGAAGTCGTCAAGATCGACCAGAAGCTCGACGTCGTCGTTCTCAACATCGACTATGAGAAAGAGAAGATTTCGCTCGGTCTGAAGCAGATGACGCCGTCTCCTTGGGCGCGCGTCGAAGAGAAGTATCCGGTCGGTTCTCGCGTTCACGGCACGGTCGTCAACGTTCTGTCCTACGGCGCGTTCGTTAAGCTCGAAGAGGGCGTCGAAGGTCTCGTTCACATTAGCGAGATGAGCTGGACGAAGCGCATCAACCATCCGAACGAGATTCTTTCGAACGGCGACGAGATCGACGTCGTCGTTTTGGGGATCAACAAGGAGCGTCAGGAGATTTCCCTCGGACTCAAGCAGACGATGGACAATCCTTGGGAGACGGTCGACGAGAGATTTCCGGTTGGTTCTCGCGTCAAGGGCGTCGTTCGCAACCTCACGACCTACGGCGCGTTCGTCGAGCTCGAAGAGGGCGTCGACGGGCTTCTTCACATCAGCGACATGAGCTGGGTCCGCAAGATCACGCATCCGAACGAAGTCGTTCGCAAGAACGAAGAGATCGAATGCGTCGTGACGTCGGTTGATAAGAAGAACCGCCGCATCGCGCTCGGACTCAAGCAGCTCACCGAAGATCCGTGGGCGACGCGCATTCCGGAGAAGTACCGTCCGGGCCAGATCGTCAAGGGCAAGGTCACGAAGATCACGAACTTTGGCGTTTTCGTTTCCCTCGAGGACGATCTTGAAGGTCTCCTTCACATTTCCGAGCTTGCCGATCACAAGGTCGACAATCCGGAAGACGTCGTCAAGGTCGGCGAAGAGATCGAAGTCATGGTGCTTCGCGTCGAAGTCGGCGAGCGCAAGATCGCGCTTTCCCGTCGTCGCGCCGAAGCGGGCGAAGAGCAGCAGGTCGCCGAAGAAGAGGAAAAGGCCGCTTCGCAGCCGGCTGTCAAGCCGGAAAACCTCCGCGGCGGCATGGGCGGCGATTCCGGCCCGCTCTTCCAGCTTCCCGGTCAAGAATGAGATTGAACGCCGCAGTCGCCTAAACGGCGGCTGAGTCGCGATATGAAGTTTTCAGACGGTCGCGAGTCGAGAGGCTCGCGGCCTTTTTTTAAAATTTCAGGTCCCTATTGCTTTTTTTCCCGATGGCGCTAAACTACCCCTGTTCGCGGGCGATGTCCGGCGAACGTTGCGCCCGTAGCTCAATGGATAGAGCATCGGTCTTCGGAACCGAGGGTTGGGAGTTCGAGTCTCTTCGGGCGTGCTTACAGGGTTTTGACGGGAGGCGTCAAAGCCCTTTTTTTGTCGGGTAGGCGATTTCCCTTGGGCGGGCGGTTTTCTCTTGTTATTCAATCAACGGAGCGCGCGGACTTCCTTTTTCGGTTTTATTTGCAAACGGTCTAGAACGCGCGTTTACTGGGACGGCGAGGCGCGAGACGGACTTCGGCGTCTTCCTTTGCGCGAAGAAGGAGGGACGTTATGGGGTCTGACGTGAAATTTTTTCTCATTTTCCGTCCCGACAAGAAGTTCATGGAACTTGGTCAATTCTCGTTCGACTAATTGCTCAAGATAGAATACGTCTTAGTTCGAAGGACAATCTTCCCTACGACTTTGAGCGTATCCGCAGAATAACGCCAGAACTCCAAACGGTCGAGTATCGCCTCGATTTTCAATAATCAGAAGAATCTTCGTTATCCCCCCTCGGACGCGCGTCGCTTGCGCGATTTACTCAGGGAAAGCTCCGATCTTTTCTTTATCGCTTAAGAAGAATAACCGCGACGGCATGACGAAGATTCTTGTTCAATTTCGATAAGAGGGGAGCGCTTTAAGCGTCGTTTTGCAATAATTGCGGAAGAATCTCTCTCTTTTTTTTCATTATTAACGACTTGCGCCATACATAACAAATAGAAAGGTTGCGGATAAGCGGTTTGCCGTCTCCAAACGACGTCCCTTGTTGCGAAAGAGTTTCAATTCCAAGGGCGACGTCCTTTATTTCCTTTGCTCTTATGGAGGATAACGATGGGACTTGACATGTATGTTGAACGTTTTATAAAACTTAACAAGACGTCCGAAGAACTCTGCCAGTATGATTCAAATGAACTGAATAAGATGGGGTATTCCATCGTGGCGGAGGACGAGCTTCCAGACAATTTCGAGAGCGTTCGTAGAATGACGGTTCCCATTCTCACGAGTGTGAAAGCCGTCGACTTCCTCAAGATAAAAAGAGATCGCAATATCCCCGACGACGCGGAAATTTGGATGAAGGAAGTGGGCAGCCGCCCGACGTCTGACTCCGAACGCGTCATTTCCTACCGATACGTATTTTCCGACCCTCAAGGCAATTTATATCATGCGGAATTCACAGAATCCGAGCTTGAAGAATACTGCTATCCGGAACTGATTTCGGCGTGCTGTTTTATGAGCGAAGAAGTCGCGTATTGGCGAAAAAACTACAGTCTCCAGGCCGATATTCACCACGCCTGCGACGCGGCGATTAAGAATCTCGGTTATTATCCCATGAACGAAGGGATGTTGAAGGCCGTCGCTGAATGCGACCCCGAAGCGTACAAGAATATCGCAAAATATCTTGACGACGAAGATAGTCTGCTCGCATACCACGAATGGTACTGATCGACGGCGTCGTCGCGAGGGTTTGAACCGTTCCAACGGGCGGCGCGGAGATAAATATCGTCTCCGTCGCGCGCCCTTTTTTCATGATTGCTCAAGGAGGGCGTCGTCTAACCCATTAAACTCAAGGCGTCGCGCGCTCGCAAGCCGACCAATAGGAGACGGGGCGTCAAATTGCGCGCGGTAATCGCGAACCGGGATTCGGCGCCCGCGCGTCGACTAGTAAGAATTGGCGGGCGCTATTTCCCAGGCGTTGATTTGAACGGGGGTCGATTCTCCGGCGGACCCCTCCGCGAAGAGTTCGATTCCGAGCGAATCGTCGCGCGTCGGGTAGACGCGGCGCGTGATCGCCTGACGGTCGTTCGCAAAGACCTCGACGACGCATTTGTCGACGAAGACGCGGAGTTTGAGCGGCTCGCCCTCTTTGAGTTCCAGCGGCGCGGACTCGAGAATCTTGCGACCCTGATCGCCGCTTTTCGTCGAATCGAAACGCAGCGATTTCGTCGCCGCGTCGTAATACAGAAGCGTCTCCTCTTCCCCGTTGGGCGCGCGGCGGACTTTCACGCCCGTTTTGCCGCTCAGAGGCTTGGCAAACGTTAGTTCAAGCTCGCAAGAGTCGCCGACGACGCCGGCGACGGCGACCGATGCGCCCGCCTCAATTTTCGTCGACGTTTCAACCCCGTTGAGGCGCAGCGCTTTGAGCTCGTCGACCGGCGCGATTCCAAGCGTTCCGTCCTCCGCGAGCCACAGCGCGCGCGGCAGCCCGTAGACGCCAGACCAGCCGCGTTTCGAATCGTCCGGATTGTCGAGCAGCCACGACCACATGATCTGCCGTCCTTTGCCGTCGATCAGCGCTTCCGGCGCGAAGAACGTATTGTCGACCCAAGTCATGCGCCCGTGCTTTTCTGGGATGAAGCGGTCGTTCTCCGCGTCGTAAGTTCCGATATAATACTGACAGCCCCTGTTGTGGCTGATGAAAAGGAGCAGATATTTGCCGCTCGCCAGACCTCCGTCGGGCGACGACGGGAGGGGTAGGAAACTCGGGCACATATTGTCTTCATCGTCGTCGGTCCATTCGGGGTTGCGTTCGTAAAATATCCCGACGTAGCGCCAGTCTCTGAGGTCTTGCGATTCGAAGAGATAGAGGCGGTCGCCGCGCGTTTCCGCAGGCGAATCGTCGCGGCGTCCGTAGGCGTTGAGAACGGGCAGGTTGCCGGTTAGGACGTAATATTTGCCGCCTTTTTTCCAGATATTCGACGGGTCGGCGCTCCCGAGAATCAGTTTCTTCCCGTCGTGCCCGACCGTTTCCGTGACGCCGGACGAGGTCGACGCGATGATTCTGCCAAATTCCGGCTTCTCCCAGCGTTCGTAGTTCGGATCGAGACTGCGCGCGAGGTCGATTCCGCCCGCGCCGCCGCCGAGTCCCCAGAAGGTCAGCCACGCGGTTCCGTCGTCGTCGAGGAACGCGCCGCCGCTGAAACATCCTTCCCCGACGTTGGCCGGTCCGATAGCGTCGGGCAAATCGCGCCAGTGGACGAGGTCGACGCTCGTCTTATGCCCCCACGCGAAGCCGCTTCCCGTCCGGTTGTACAGGTACATGAGGTGATAGCGTCCGTCGGCGTAGAACGCGCCGTTCGGGTCGCCCGGGACGCCCGAATCCTCGGGGATCGCGAAATGCCAGCGCGGACGGTACGGATCCGCCATGAGCTTTTCTCGCAGGACGCGCGACGAGAGGATCGCCTCTCGAGGGACGGGGTCTTTGGTCGACCAGCCGAGTTCGACGGAGTCGTTTCGGTTTTGGGCCGACTGGAGCGATTTAAGCGCGTTTGAGGAGCGACGCCGCGCGAGGAACGCGCCGTCGCGCGTCATTTGAAGCGCGCCGTCGACGATCTTCGCGTCGCCAAAGAGCGAAAATTCGTTGAAACGCCCCGTCTTCTCCGCGATTCCCGCGTCCGAGAAATCCCACCAAGCCCAGAGCGTTTCCGGCGCCTTGACGCGACCCGGCTCGAGCGCCGCGATTTCGTCCTCCGAAAGCGCTTTGGCGTAGATTCGCGCCTCGCGGATTCTACCGACGAAAACGTCGCGCTGATCCAAGATATGGCGCGGTCCGACGAGGACGACCGCGTCCGCGTGGAATTCCTGCAGCGCGTCGACCTGATATTCCGCGAAACGCTTCGCGTTGCGATACGCCGCAATCTTACCCTTCGCGCCGTCGCGCGCGTAAACGATCGCAATTTCGACGAACTCGTCCGGTCCCGCCGTCTCTTGAATCCAGCCGTCCTGATCGAGATTTGAACGCTTATAGCCGGAGCTTCCCGCCATCCACGTCGCGTCGCGCCGCTCGGCGAAAACGACGGCGTCGAACGCGTCGGGGTTCGCTTCGTCGATCGTCAGCGCGGACCCGCCGCGTTGCGTCAGATTGCCCGGCGCCGCCCAGACGACGAGCGTTTTCTCGACGAGCGTCGCCGCGTCCGATCCTTCGTCGGCGGCGGATTGCGAAAGGAAAAACGTCGACGCCAAAAGCGTCGCGAGGACGGCGAAAACGACGGCGAACCGCCTTTGTCTTTTAACGCGCATGCGATTTCTCCTATGACGGAACGCGCGTCGCGTCTGCGATAAGGACGCGACAATCTCTCGCCCGCGATTATACGAGAAACGGACGAGGTTTTCCACTTCCGCCCTTTGCGACGTTGCAAAAAGCGCCTTTTCGTGTAGGATAGGTATTTCTGAAAAGCGCCTTTTCGTGTAATTTTACTACGTAGTCGCGACTTAGAACTGCATGGAGAAAAAAGACGACGAAAAGAGAAGCATATGGGGCGTTTATTGTTACCAAACTCCGAAAGTCCGCGCCGGATCGTTGTTTGTAGTTTAACGAGCTCCATGTTCACGACATGGATAATTCGAAACCGAGCCCTTCGACTCAAGTTCGAGAAAGCGCTAAATGGGTTTAAAAGTGAGACAGATTGTTGACATTTTGCTGAAAAAGGCATAGAACGTACCGCGTGCGGTTGTATTCATTTTTTGTGGACATATGACGAGCGCTAGAGGGCGCTTTTAATTATTCGACGGCAAAAGTGGGGATTGAAACTATGCGGAGCGCCAGCTATGTGGATTGCCGAAAGGATTCCCAGAGTATTGGGACTTTGAAATTCATAGGAGTTCAGTCAGATGCAGAACGGTTTTAACTCGGTCGTATTACACAGAGTGAATATGTAAGCAGGAGAGCGAAAGGAAGATAGATATGCCAATAGCGCAAGTTATTAAGTATGAAGGCGATAATAATACTTTCGTGTGGAAGCATCCAGCGGAGGATTTTAATACTCATTCGCAACTTATTGTGCATGAGTCACAAGAAGCGGTGTTCTTCATGAACGGGCAACCCTTGGATCTTTTTGGGGCTGGCCGATATACGTTGGAAACGCAAAATATACCTATTCTTAACAAGATTATAAACATTCCGACGGGAGGAGAGTCGGCCTTCCATTGCGAAGTATATTTTATTAACAAGGTAGAGCAGATGGCCATAAGTTGGGGAACCGATAGTAAGGTTCAGTATCTTGAACCAACATATGGTTTTCCTATATATCTCGGCGCAGGCGGTGAAATGAGCCTTAGGGTTCAAGATTCCAAACAGTTATTGGTTCGCTTGGTCGGAACAGAGCCGGATTTGAGCAGAAATAAATTGTCGTCATATTTTCGAGCGTTTTTATTGGCTCGTGTTAAAACATATATGGCTCAGGTTCTAAAAAATGAAAAGATTAGTATCTTTGAGATAGACGAACGCCTCTTGGAGTTCTCGGAGGAATTAAAGAAGAGACTTGTTGGAGATTTCGCCGAATACGGTATCGCTTTGGAGAAATTCTTTGTTACAAGAATAGTTAAGCCAGACGGAGATCCTCAATTTGAGAACTTTAAAAATCTTCATTATAGACAGTATGCAGATATTGCGGATGCTAAGATACGTCAGCAAGTTGGAGTGATAGACCAACAAACCGAATCTCAGAAGGCCGTCATTGAGGCTCAGGCAAGAGCGCAGAGGCGAAGTATTGAGGGATATAATTATCAACAGGAGCGAGGATTTGATATAGCTGAAAAAATGGCGGCAAATGAAGGAGCGGGAAGTTTTAGTAGCGCCGGCATTGGTCTTGGAATGATGGCTGGAATAGGCGGTACTGTTGGAAATGCCGTTGGAGAGGCCTTTTCTGGGGCGGTAAATGGTATTTACCGAGGAGAGAACGACCAGTTTTGCGAAGAATGCGGGGCGAAGATAATTCCAGGGGCAAAGTTTTGTGATGAATGCGGTCGCCAAGTCCTACAGCTTCAAGAGCTGCCTTTGCTTTTT
>CAMZHY010000059.1 GCA_947307005.1 uncultured Planctomycetaceae bacterium | reverse complement strand
CGGACGCTTGATCGCAATATTGCGACCCAATATTACCACCGTCTCCTCCAATCCCCGAAAAAGGAGCAAGTCGTCGCGGAGATGAAGGAAAAGACGGCGGCGTTTCAGAAAGCGCCTTCCGCGCTAATCAAGAGTCCGATCGTCGCGGAATTTCTCGGGTTCAGGACGCAAGATTCCTACGTCGAGTCTGATCTTGAATCGGCGCTTCTCGCTCATCTTACCGACTTTATGCTCGAAATGGGACGAGGATTCGCTTTTGTCGCACGGCAGCAGCATATCGTTACGGAAACGGAAGATTACTATATCGACCTTGTTTTCTACAACATCGAACTGCGCTGCTACGTGCTAATCGATCTAAAGATCGGCAAGATAACCCATCAGGACGTCGGGCAAATCGACATGTATACTCGGATGTACGACGACTTAAAACGCAACAACGGCGAAAGTCCGACAATCGGGATTCTCCTCTGTACGGAGACAGACGAAGACGTCGCGCGATACTCCGTTCTTCATGATAACGACCGACTCTTCATGGCGAAATACTTGACGTATCTCCCGACCAAAGAACAACTGCGCGTCGAGATTGAACGTCAGAAACAACTCTTTTACGCGCAACGTTCGATTTCCGACGAAAACGCGGACAAAAACGAGTAGACGGCGCGTCGGCGCGTAGCGGAGCCTTTTGATGAAGATTATCGTTTTAATCGAAAACAGTCCGAACCCCGATCCTGCCTCGGGGCTAGTTTCGGAGCATGGGCTGAGCCTTTACGTCGAGTCGGAGGGGCGGCGGCTGATCGCGGACGCGGGCGCGTCCGACGCGGTCTGGTCGAACGCGGAGCGGCTCGGCGTCGATTGGACGACGGTTCCGACGCTGACGGTCAGCCACAGTCATTACGACCATACCGGGGGCGTTCCGACCTTCGCGCGGCGCAATCCGTCGGCGCGAATCTATATTCGCCGCGAGGCGACGGGCGACTTCTGGCATATCGAGCCGGGGGACGAGCGATATCTTGGGATTCCGCGGGAAATCCTCGCGGCGCCGGGGCTGCGGCTCCTCGACGGAGACGCGGAGATCGCGCCGGGCGTCGCGCTTTTCGGGAACGTCGAACGACGCGTAAAAACGCGGGGCGACGCGTTCCTCATGCGTCGCGCGGCGTCGGGCGAATGGACTCCCGACGATTTCGACCATGAGCAGAATCTGGTCGTCGAAGAGCGCGGACGCCGCGTTCTTTTCGTCGGCTGCGCCCACTGCGGGATTCTGAATATCTTGGCCCGATTCTGCGAACTCTACGGGGCGTATCCCGACGCGGTCGTCGGCGGGCTTCATCTGCGTTGCAAGCGCGGGTATTCGACCGAAGACGAACGCGAAATTCTCGAAATTGCGCGGGCGCTCAAAGACACGGGCGCCGTTTTCTATACGGGGCACTGTACGGGCGAACGCCCCTGCGAACTGCTGGAGAGCGTCTTGGGGGCGAAACTGCGGAGGCTGTTTACGGGGATAACCGTCGAGATTTGAGACCGCAATATGGGGGTTCGAGAAACTGGCGCGCGCGCCTGATTTGTCTTCTGCGTTGAGCGCTATATCGCTCTTTGGGGAGAGAATTTGTAAAAAAAGGGGAAAAACATCTGAAAAGAATTGAAAAGCGGTTGGATTTCTGATAGAAAAGCGGGAGCGAGCGGCGTATACTATGACAGGCGTCGTCGTTCGCGCGTAACGAATCGAGAACGCTTTTTCAACGCGTCGGTCGTTTCGGGGCGGTTTTCCCGACGGGGCGGCGTTATTTTACCATAAGGAGACAGGCTACAATGGCACGACCTATCACGATCATCACCGGACAGTTTGGCGACGTCGTTTCGGACGAACTTTTCCCGAAGATGCAGGAAATCGGCTACGACGGACTTGAACTCGCATGCGGCACGGATCACTTCGACGTTCGCAAATGCCTCGACGAACCGGGATACTGCGAAGCGAAACTCGCGCAACTCGCGAAGTACAATCTGAAGTGCTGGGCGCTTTCGAATCACTGCGTCGGTCAGGGCGTCCTCGATCAGATCGATCAGCGCAACCTCGACGTCATTCCGGAATATCTCCGCAGCGACGACAAAGAGCAGGTCTGGAAGAACTGCGCCGAAGAAATGAAGCTGACCGCGAAGGCCGCGAAGAAGATCGGCGCGACGATCGTCACGGGCTTCACCGGCTCCTCCATTTGGCCGTATCTCTATAGCTTCCCGCCGGTTCCGCAGAAGTGGATCGACGACGGCTTCGCGCTCCTCAAGGAACGTTGGACCCCGATTCTCGACGTCTATCAGGAACTCGGAATTAAATTCGCGCTCGAAGTTCACCCGACCGAAATCGCGTTCGATATTCATTCCGCGCAACTCGCTCTCGAAGCGCTCGACTATCATCCGGCGTTCGGGTTCAACTTCGACCCGTCCCACCTCGTGTGGCAAATGGTCGACCCGGTGAAATTCATCCGCAAGTTCCCGGAACGCATCTTCCACGTCCACATGAAGGACGCGGCGCTCCAGCTCGACGGCGAATCGGGCATTCTCGGCTCGCACCTTCCGTTCGGCGACTATCGCCGCGGTTGGGAATTCCGTTCGCTCGGACGCGGCGACGTCGATTTTGAAGAGATCGTCCGCGCGCTCAACGACATTGGCTACGACGGACCGCTCTCCGTCGAATGGGAAGATCAGCGCATGGACCGCTGGTACGGCGCGAAGGAATCCTACGAGTTCGTCAAGAAGGTCGCGTTCCCGAAGAACGTCGACGTCGTCTTCGACGCGCAGTTCGCGAAGTGATCCTCGCCGCGTAGGCGCGACGCTCGTCGCTTAATCGACGCGTCGCGGTTGTAATATCGCTCCCCGCGCCGTCTTGTTCGACGCGGGGACTTCTTTTCAGGCGTTCGCAATCGCTGGGCGGGCGCCGATTTATTCCGAGGTCAGGACGGCTCGATGGACGAAGAATTGTTGACGGTTTCTCTTCATACGGCGTATCAAGTCCTTCAGGACGAATTCCCGACGGGCGTCGCGCCTGATTCTGCGGAAGAGTTGGCGCAATTTCGGAGTAAGTTTTACGAATCGTCGGCGCGAAACGGTCTTTCGTTCCCCGATTTTACCGACGAACAACTCGTTTCCGTTTTGCTCGCCGTCGGCTTTTGCTTTTGGGGACGCTTTTTTTCGCCGCGTCTTTTCGTCGCGGTTGAGAGATTGAAAGACGAGGCGCTTGCGACGTCCGCGAACCCGCTCTTTGATTCTTCGGCGGCGCCGATCGCGTCGGACGTTTGTCGCAATCTTTTTTTCCTGCGTTCGATTTTTCCCAAGAGCGCGATTTTCTATCCCCAAGCGTTCCTCAGCAGATATTGGGAAAGCCTTCGTTTGTTCGGCGCGCGCGATCTCGCCGCGACGACTCGAATCGCCGGAGAACTGCTCGCGTTCCGCCGTCAGGTCGTCGACGACCGTCTCGCTTATTTCGCGGACGGCGAGGAGTCGGAATCTGAACTTGCGACGGCGACGCTTTATCGTCGCGCCCTCGACGCGTCGAGAGAAAACGGCTCCGTCGCGCCAATTCCTTTTGAGACGCTGATCCAGGGCGTCTATATCCCCAAAAACATTGCGAGAGACGCGCTTGATTCGGAAGGCGCTCCCTTCGAACGGAGCGCGGACGACCGCTACGTTCCCCTTGATTTCAACGGCGTTTCCGTTGCGACGGCGTTGAGCTCGTTGACCGCGCCGCTTTTCTTCGATCCGCAGCCCGACCTGTCTTCCGACGAAGATTTCGAAATTCTACTCGCCGCGTATCGCGACGCGCGGACGCAACCCTTTTTCAATATTGAACGTCCGACCGTCGAGACGATTCCCCGCGACGACAATTTATCCGAAGAGATTTCTCGACTTCCCCTCCGCCTTAATCCTCTAAAGACCGACGTCGTCGAAAGGGCGGCGGAAGGAGCGATTATCGCGACGTCCGCCGAGGTTGGAACGAGTTCCCCGGAGAACGCGGGCGAATGTTCCGAGTCGCTTGTCGCGTCGGAGGAGAACGCCGTCGCGGCGACGGAGAGCGGCGACGGTCAGACTCCGTCGCAACTCGCCCCCGAGAGAGAGGCGCTCGGCGAACTCTTGGATCGGCTCTTCCGCGACGGTCATGCGATCGTGTTCTATTCGCCTCTCTTCAAGCGTTATCCCGACGTTTTTGAACGCGCCGGCGTCGAATCGTATCAAGTGAAGACGGCGTTGAAGGAAGCGCGTCCTCAGTATTGTTACGAGACGCTGTACGCGACGCCGACCAAATCGCCGCTCGCGGAACTTGAGATCGTCAGAAATCAGCTGCTGCTGAAGTGGGGCGCCCCGGAGAAGAACGCGCCCCTGAGCGAACTCTCCGCGCGCGTTTTCATTCCAATCGCTTCGATCAAGAACGCGATCGGCGCCTTTCCTAACGTCTTCCTAGTCGGTTCCGACGACAATATCTCTTTGAGTCCCAATTTACTTAAGATTTCGAATCAGATATTCGACGGAATCCCCGACGAACGTCGAGGCTCTTGGCTCAGAATTGCGTTCTATTCGTCGCTCTTTAGGAAGAATTCCGAGGTCTTTGCGCTCCATGGAATCGCCTCTGTGGAAGAGCTTAGAAAAACAATCCTCGAACGCGGTCTCAAAGTTCACGACTTCGGGGATTATATGACGCTCGAATCCGTCAAGGATGAGCCGAAGGACTCGCTTATCATGAACGCGCTCCGCGCCGCCGGGCTCTTTCTTGCGATCAGTTGGAAAAGGGAACGGACGGAAAATACGCAGTCTCGCAAAAGCCCAAGATCTTTTTCGCAAAAATTCAAACAGTTCATTAGTTTTCAGAAGGATCGGTTTCCGCCCAATCTTAAAATCGATCGACTTCATAATTTGACCATGTTCTTCATCCCCGAAGACGAGACGGTTCGCGTTCTTAAGGCGCATCCCGAGTATTTCAAGCCCGGTCCGAAGGGGGAATGGAGCCTCCTCAGTCGCGACGGCGTTCCGTCCTCGTTCTGGTCGGAAGACGACGTCGTTAGAGAAATGGAGGCGTTTTTGGATGAAACCAGAATTTTGCGCGGCGATGAAGAAGGGGACGACGTCGAAGAGTCGGAAGCTCGGGACGGAGAAAACGGAGAAGCCGGTCGCGGCGGAGCGTCCTCGACGCCGGAGGTTGAATCGGAGTCGAGCGACGCGACGGAACGCGAGAACGGCGACGAAGGGGTCGAAGAAGTTGGACGTTTTATCGACGGTCTTTTCGAGGAATCTCACGTCGTCTTGTATTACAAGATTCTTTTCGAGCGTCATGAAGAGTTCTTCAAACGCTTGGGAATCGGGAGTTCCCAAGACGTCCGCGCCGCGATTAAGAAGTCGCGTCCAAACGTCGACGTTCGGACGTTCTTCGTCGCGTCGGAGAACGATCGCGGCGTCGAAGCGCTCGAACTGACGCGGCGTGAAATCGAACGCCGGTGGGGCGACAATCCTTCGACGACCGTGAAAAAGCTCGCCGAGACGCTCTACGCGCCGAAGAACGAGATTCAAAAAACGCTGACGACGTATACGTCGCAGTTCAAACACGTTGAACGCGACGCCTTTCTTTTGACGACTCCTCGCGACGTCGAGAAACATTCGCGTCTCTTGGAAAAAGACGGGGGTAAAGATTTAGACGATTGGGCTTGCGCGGATTTCAAAGACGCGGGCGCCGAGGAGCGGAATACGCAACTTTCGTTTTTCGAAGACGAGACGCCGGAGTTTGAGTCGCGATCCGACGACGCGTCCGTCGCGTCGCCGCTTTCGGCGTCCTCGCTCCAGACCGATTCCGAATTGATTTCTGAATCGCCTCAAGAGCGCGCGACGTCGTCCGTCGCGGTTCCGAAGCCTGAGAAGTCGCGCGTTTTGGTCGCGCCCCCTAAGCAAACGCCCCTTGAGCGTCTGCGCGAGATTGTCGAGGAACTCGCGCTCTCCGGACAGCTTATCCTCTATTATCACACGCTTCTTGAACGGAACGCGGAGCTGAACGACGAATACGGCGACAAAACGGCGCTGCGCGCCGCGCTCGTCGAGCTCTTTCCCAGTTTCGGCTACGCGGATTCCTATTTCGAACCGCGCCGCCGTTCGGCGAAAGAAACGGAAGAGGCGAAGGTTCGTCGGTCGCTGATCCTCTGTTGGGGCGACGCGCAGCAGCAGCGTCTCGACGCCCTTGCGCAACGTTTCTGCGCGCCCTTGACGATCATTGAGCGAACGCTTAAAAATTCGCCCGACGATTTCAGCGACCGAGGGCGACAACGGTTCGCCGTCAAAGATAAGGCTCGAGAAGAAGCGGCGAGACTTCGGGGGTATTCCGCGAAACTCCTCGACGACCTCAAGTCGACGCTCGCCCCCGACGGCTCGTATCTCTTCTACGAGTCGTACTTCGACGCGAACGCCGAATGGCTCGGCGAGATGGGAATCGATTCTTTTCCGCTGCTGCGTCGCGAGCTGGCGAATCTCAACAAGGACGCGTCGCTTGGCTTTGTTTTCTATCGCAATCACTGCGAACGGCAAGGAGGCGCTCTTAGCGAAAGCGATTTCATCCGTCGTCAGATTCAATCGCGGTTTGGCGGCGAGACGCGTTTGCGCGCGGGACTTCTCGCCGAAGAGCTTCGGATCCCGGCGACGCTGATCCGCGACGCGCTCGGCGCGTCCGGCGACTTTGTTTTCGAAGGGGGCGACAGGTATCGGCGCCGATAAAAATGAAAAAGCTCCAGTCACAGGGGTGGAACTGGAGCTTTTGTTTAACCGCGCGCTTTCGCGTTGGCGGTTTTAGCGGCGACGTCGCCGTTAGTAGTTGTAGCCGAGTCCGGCGACGACGCCGTGGGCGAGGAAGTCGGTCTTCTTGCCGCCGACGTAACCGGCGTTGTACCAGCCGTTGAACTCGTAGCCGGCGCGCGCTTCCAGACCGTTGACGCGCCAAGAGAGTCCGAGGCTCGCGTCGACGCTTGTCGTGAGTTCCGTCTTCTTATAGGCGCTGAGTTCGCCGACGTGCAGTCCGGAGAAGGTCGACTTCACGCGACCGGCGGAGAGCGCGCCCGCGCCCTTTCCGTAGATCGCAAGACCGCCGTAGAGCGGAACGCGCGTTTCAAGTCCGAGACGGACGCCGAACGCGTTCAGTCGCGAGCGCGTCTCGAACCCGGTCTCGGCGGAAGCGGGGTCCGTCGCGGCGGCGGAGAACGCCGTCGAACCGTCTTCGTCGAAGAGCGCGGAGGAGTCGAGGAGCGCGATTTCCGCGTCAAGCGCTTCGGAAGGCGAAATTGCGTACGTGACGGAATCGGCGAGTTCCTGATCCAGTCCCGTCCAGCGGAGCCCGCCAAAGAGACGGAAGTCCCACAGACCGACCTGCCTCCAGCGTCCCAGTTCGAGATCAATCGCCTGAAGATCGACCTTTAACGTCGACGAAACGGAGTCGAGCGCGACGGAGGCGCCTGACCGCGGATTGACGATTCTCGCGCCCGGCGCGAACCGCGTCGCGTCGAACCCGTCCGAAACGTTCTGATTGAACAGCGTAAACGTTCCGACCAGATCCCAGCCCGCGAGCGAACGGAATCCTAACCGCCCGCGCAGTCCGGAATTTTCAATATCAAGTTTGCGGCGATTGGCGGAGCCGTCCGGGTTGAGGATCGTTCCGGACGCGATTCCCATATAGGTCGTCCAATTGAACCATTCGGCGCCGAAGATCAGACCGGGCTGGACGCCCGCGGTCGCGGCGTACGCGAGATTCATGCCGGAGTCGTAGCCGCCGTACGTTCCGCAATTCGGCGCTTGATCGATTTGACACGCCGCTTGAGGCGCGCAGCCCGGCTGACCCGGATACGCGAACTGCGACGGGATCCCTCGCGTTTGCGGGACGGCGATCGCCTGCGGACGCGGTTGCGCTTGAGGCGCGCAGTACGGCTGCATGAGGAGATAATCCTGCTTTGGAGCGTAGGGCGTCACGTTCTTCGGCATGGGATACGATTGCCGGTAGACGGGCGCGGGAACTTCGGGATTCGTCTGCGCGTTTGGCGCGGTCTGAGGCGCGGTCTGAGGCGCGACTTGAGGCGTTGTTTCGGGAACCGCGGTCGCCTCGGGAACGGGCTGAAGAGTTTCAGCGGCGTCGCCCGACGCGGAGTCGGGGACGGTCTCGACGGACGGTTCGGCGTTCGTCGCGTCAAAACCGGGGGCGACGAAGGTCGCCGCGTTGGAATCGAGGGACGCGGCGGAGTCGTCGATCTCGGGCGCGTCAATCGTCGGCGCGTCGACTTCCTGCGTCTCGAGGACGGGCGCGTCGTCTGGGATCGCGGCGTTTTGAAGTTCGTTGACGACGTCGTTCGCAAAATTCGAGCTTTCAGCGTCGTCCGGCAGTTCGGGGAAAGGCGTGACGCTCAGAGACTGAGGCGCGTCGGCGACAGGCGCGTTAACGACCGGCGTGTTGACGATCGGCGGCGTCTGGCTCGGCGTCTGCGTTTGATCGACCGTCAGGACGACGGGGTCGAGAGTCGCAGGTCGCGCGGCCGCGTGAGTCGACGCTTGAACGCGCCCGTACTGCGCGTTGCGATTCGTAGAGCCGTCCCAATTGAGCGTCGCCGATCCGCCGGTCGCCGAAGCGTTGACGTAAGCGTTAGGCGCGGACTGGGCGGGCGCGAGATTCGGACCGTACTGCAGGTACTGCGGTTGAACCGCGTTCTGAGCCGCGGCGTTTGCGCGCTGTCCCGCCGGTTTGTCTTTGAGCATTCCGAGCGTCGCCGGGACGTTGATCGGACGCGTCGTCCTGTGTTTTTTCGCGCGCTCCTGATTCGCGTCGTATTCGCGCTGGAGTTTTTCCATTCCCGCGGCGTTAAGTTCGGCGTCCGCGACGTTTTCGGTCGTCGCCTGCGTCCACGAGGAGCGTTCGTACGCGTCGACCGGCGTCGCGACCTCTCGAACGCCGACGCCCGGCGCGATGTAAACGCCGTTCTGAATCGGCGCCCTGCGGTCGACGCGTTGCGCGTGACTCGTGCCGGCTCCGTAAGCCAGCGGATTCGATCGAACCTGCGCGAAGACGCCCTGAGGGAGCGTCAACGCCGCGGCGACGAGCGTCGCGCCGATCGAATATCTCATTAAGTTCTTCATTGCTATAACCCCTGTTCAAACCGCCGCGTCGCGCGGACTCGCTCCGTCTCGTTGCGACGGTTGCGAAACGCGGAAACTAAGCGCCGACGGACGCGCTACGCCCTCTCGTTAGGGCGAAAATGACGGGAATAAACAATACGACTGTAAAATCGCATAATTCCAGCATTGTTATTACAATCGTCACAAGTTGAAATCCGCTTGCGGTCTTTTTGTCAAATTCTTGCTTTTTTTGTTAAATTTCATTGAAGTCCGACAAGGGAGCGTCCGGTCGAGCCGCATTTCGATTCCGCAGACCGTTTGGCGGAAGTCGCGCTTCCCCACGCCGCCGTCGCGCCGAAAAACGCCGATTTTACGATTGGTTATGGCGAAATTTGAGAAAAAAGACAAGAGGAAAATCGTGTGCGAAACGCCTGCAAAGCCGCGTTGGAAACAAACGGTCGACGTTTAGGACGACGCTAACTAATTTAGGTTAATCAAAGTGAAAACGCCGCGCGATTTGGACGGTTTTTCTCGACGGCATGGCGTGGACTTCGATTTCGATCTGAATTATAATATCGAGCGGTTTTGGTCGCCGCTCGAATGTTCTAAATCATCGCGCGCCCCTTTGGGGCGTTTATGCCGAGCGTAACGCCATGCTTGACAGAACTAAAGTTAAGCCGCCCGACGAGGCGAGACGTTTGGCGCCGACGGCGAGCCTTGAGAAACGCCGTCCTGCAGCGCGGACGCCGTCCGCCGCGACGTCGCGGCTTGGAGTTTGGATTATATGCGTATTGAACGAATTGAAGGTTATCTTGTCCGTATCCCGCTGAAGAAGGAATTTCGGTTTGCCGACGCGCCGACGCGTTTTAGCGAGACCGTCGTGTTGCGGCTTGTCGGCGAAGGCGTTTCCGGGTGGTCCGAGGTCGCGCCGGGCGCGAGTCCGATTCTGACGTCGGAATGGTCCGGGGCGACGTATCTGACGCTGCGCGATTGCGTCGCGCCGATTCTCGCCGATCTTAAGGCGGTCTCGACCGCGAACGCGCTCGAGGAGGCGTTCGCGCCGATCAAGGGGAACAACTGCGCGAAAGCGGCGATTGAAATCGCGTGGCAGGATCTTAACGCGAAGCTCCGCGGCGAGCCGCTCTGGAAGACGCTCGGCGGCGAAAAGAAACCGATCAAACTCGGGCTGACCTTCGACCGCTCCGTCGAGCGCGAGGTTTTCTTCAAGGAACTGTCGCGCGCCGTCGAAGATCAGTTCGCGCGCGTCACGCTTAAAATGCGTCCCGGCTGGGACGTTCAGGTTCTCAACTTCGCGCGCCTTGACTCGCCCGCGTGGCTCCAGTTGCAAGTCGACGTCGAAGGCGGGCTCGACATGGAGGCGCACGCCGACACGATCTTCCGGATGGACGACTTCTTCCTGACGTGCGTCGAACAGCCGCTCAATCCTCGCGATTTCGTCGCGCACGCGATGCTCAAAGACACGTTGCGGACCCCGATCTGCCTCGACGAGTCGATTACTTCCTTCGAGGACGCGAAAATCGCGTTCGACCTCGAATCGTGCAAATTTGTCTGCCTCAAGCCCGGCCGCGTCGGCGGCCTTGGGAACGCGGTCGATATCGCGACGTACGCGAAGACGAACGGGATCAACGTCTATTCCGGTTTCGAACTCGGATCGTCGCTGGCGTGGCGCGCCGTCTTGGCGGTCGCCGCCGCGTCGGGCTCGAGCTATCCGACCGACTATCTGCGCTTCGGCGAGCTTCTCGAATACGATCTTGTCCCGGAACTCCAGCCGATCCTAATCGAAGAGCCGGGCGACGAGGAGAAGAAACGACCCCCGCGCTCGTTCCGATTCGTCGAACTCTGGGACGAGCCGGGCCTCGGCGCCGAGCCGAATCTCGAGGAAGCGTCGAAATACGTTCTCGATAAGTTCGAAATCAACGTTTAACATTGTCGTTCGACCAACGGAAAAGCCCCGAAGGAGGATTGCCATGAGACGGTTTTTGGTCGCGTTTTTTTCCGCGTTACTCTGCGGGGCGGTTCTTTTTTCGAGGGTTGCGTTTGCCGACGACGCGACGACGGTCGTCGATCCTCTCGCGCCCCCCGACGTCCTGCGCCCCGTTCCCGAGAAATATTCCGACGCGAACCGCGTTTGGCAGGGGATCTCGAGTCTTGAGGTCGACGCAAGGGGCGGACTCTGGTCGTGCTGGTATTCCGGAGGAACGACGGAATGCGGCGAGAACTACGTCCTCCTCTCCTACAGCGGCGACCGCGGCGAAACATGGTCGGCGCCGATCTTTGCGATCGACCCCGCCGACCGCGTCCGCGCGTTCGACGCGACGATCTGGAGCGACCCCGACGGCAAGCTGTGGCTCTTCTGGTCTCAGGGCGAGTTCCGCGAGGATTTCCCGCTCAGCATCTGGGACGGGCGCGTCGGCGTCTGGGCGACGACGACGACGGAGCCGGAGAAGGGCGTCGACGCGGAATGGTCCGCGCCGCGGCGTCTCTGCAACGGGATCATGATGTGCAAGCCGATCGCGGATTCCAAAGGACGCTGGCTCTTTCCCGTCGCGATCTGGCGTCAGGATTCGTTCTATAAACTCGACGAAGCGCTCCGCGGCGCCGACGTCTATCTTTCGACCGACAAGGGCGCGACGCTCGATTTCTACGGGCGCGTCGAAGTTCCGCGCGACGTCTCGATCTTTGACGAGCATAATATCGTCGAGAAGAAGGACGGCTCCTTCTGGATTCTGAATCGCACGACGAAGGGAATCGGCGAGTCGACTTCGACCGACGGCGGACGAACGTGGTCCCCTTGGCGCGAGTCGGCGATCAAGCACACGTCGTCGCGCTTCTTCGTCCGGCGGCTCCGCTCGGGCGCGCTCCTTCTCGTGAAGAACGGCGCGATCGACAAAGACTCGGGCCGCTCGCAAATGACGGCGTTCATTTCGACGGACGACGGCGCGACGTGGAGCGCCGGGCTCGTCCTCGACGAGCGCAATCAGGTCTCCTATCCCGACGGAGGTCAGGCGGAAGACGGGACGATTTTCGTCGCGTACGATTTCGAACGCTACGGCGCGAAGGAAATCTACGTCGCGCGATTCCATGAAGACGACGTCGTCGCCGGGAAGATCGTCAGTCCCGATTCGCGACTTAAAATCCTCGTCAACAAAGCGACGGGATACGTTAAACCGTAAAAGCTCTTTGGAGCCAAAGATTTTTTGACGTTTTTTTCCAACAAAGAGAC
>CAMZHY010000058.1 GCA_947307005.1 uncultured Planctomycetaceae bacterium | reverse complement strand
AAGTCTTTGGGCGACCCCGCGTCAAACCAAGTCATTCCGCGTCCCATAAGCGCGACGCGCAACTTGCCCAAGGCAAGATAAACGTTGTTGACGTCCGTAAATTCAAGTTCGCCTCGCGAGGACGGCTTAAGTTTCTTCGCTATGCCGACGACGGCGGAGTCGTAAAAATATAGTCCGGGAATCGCGTAAGAACTCTTGGGATGAAGCGGCTTTTCTTCAATAGATAGAACCTTATGGTCGCGATCGAATTCGACGACGCCAAACTCCCGCGCGTCCTTTACGGGATAACCGAAAATCGTCGCGTCGCCAACTCCTTAAGGCAGTCGCAACCAAGTTGGCCGCAGGCGCCTGTAACGAGAACTTTCACGCTGTCGTTTCCAATTTCGCAATAATCCGAGTTGACGTCAGCCGTTCAGTTTATCCTGCCACTCCGCTTCGTTGAATCCAACAAGCGTCGTCCTATCGCCTACAAGAATCGGACGCTTAACCAACATCCCGTCCGACGCCAGAAGCTCAACGACCTCCGCGTCGGTCATGCTCGGAATTTTATCCTTCAGATTAAGGGTACGATAAAGCGTCCCCGAGGTATTGATAAAACGACGCGGCGGCAGTCCGCTCGATTTAATCCACCGATTCAACTCTTCGACGTTGGGATTCTGTTCCTTGATTTCGCGAAACTCATAAGCAATGCGCTTTGAGTCAAGCCATTTTCGCGCCTTCCGACACGTCGAGCATCGGGAATAGCCAAGAAAAAGCATGAACGTCCTCTTTCTGTTCGTTCGAGAGTAGCCGTGCAAAACGACCGCGATTCATCGGAACCCGAGCTAGGCGTTTTTAAGCGCGTCGCCGACGATCTGGCGCGCCTCGACAAGGATTTGTTCCAAATGTTCGCGACTCTTAAAGGACTCGGCGTAGATTTTGTACGCCATCTCGGTCCCGGAGGGTCGGGCGGCGAACCAGCCGTTTTCCGTCGCGATCTTGAGTCCGCCGATCGCGGCGCCGTTCCCCGGCGCTTTCGTGAGTCTCGCGACGATTTTCTCGCCCGCGAGCGTCTCCGACGCGACCTGATCCGGCGTCATACGCTTGAGCGCGTCTTTGTCGGCAAGGGTCGCAGGCGCTTCGACTCGGTCGTAATACGACGTCCCGAATCTTTTTTCCAGTTCCTGATAGAGGACGCCCGGATCTTTGCCGGTCTTCGCGAGAATTTCCGCGGCAAGAAGACACAGAACGGGACCGTCCTTGTCCGTCGTCCACGCGGAGCCGTCAAAGCGCAGAAGACTCGCGCCCGCGCTTTCTTCGCCGCCAAAGCACAACTCGCCGTTAAACAGCCCCGGCACGAACCACTTAAAGCCGACGGGAACTTCGACCAGCTTGCGCCCGCGCGACCGAACGACGCGATCGATAATCGCGCTTGAGACGAGCGTTTTGCCAACCCCGAGCGACTCCGACCACGACGGACGGTTCTGAAGAAGGTAATCGATTGCGACCGCAAGATAATGATTTGCGTTCATAAGTCCGACGCTTCGCGTCACAATCCCGTGACGGTCGGAGTCGGGATCGTTCGCAAACGCGATATCGAACTGGTCGCGTAGCGCGACGAGTTTCTTCATCGCATACGGACTCGAACAGTCCATGCGAATCTTGCCGTCGTGGTCGATCGACATGAAAGAAAAGGTCGGGTCGATCTTATCGTTGACGACCGTGATATCAAGTCCGTATTTCTCCGCGATTGGTTTCCAATAACCGACGGCGGCGCCTCCAAGGGGATCGACGCCGATGCGAATCCCCGCCTTGCGAATCGCGTCCAAATCGACAACGTTCGCAAGGTCGTCGACATAACCGGGAACGTAATCGATTTCCGAGGTCGTCGACGCCGCAAGCGCCTCCTCGTACGAAACGCGCTTAACCTGCGCGTTCCCTCCTTCAAGGTACGAATTCGCGCGATTTTCGATCCACGTCGTGACGTCGAGATCCGCGCCGCCGCCGTTCGTCGAATTGAACTTAATACCGCCGTCCGTAGGAGGATTGTGCGACGGCGTAATGATGATTCCGTCGGAATAATTCGCGCCATGTTCGCGATTGGCGACAAGAATTGCGCGTGAAACCACAGGGGTCGGGGTCACGCCGTTTTTCTCTTGAACAAACGTTTTGACTCCGTTGGCGGCAAGGACGCCAAGCGCGGTCTTCTGCGCCGCGTCTGAAAGCGCGTGCGTATCCTTTCCAAGCCAAAGAGCCTCGGGAACCCCTTCGGAAGACGCCTCGCGACGCCAATCGACGATCGCTTGAACAATCGCCAAAATATGCGCCTCGTTGAACGAGCCTTCCGCAGCTTTGCCGCGATGACCGCCCGTGCCGAATCGAACGCGCTGTTCCGGAACGCGCGGATCGGGCTTTCTATCGAAATAATCGCGCTCAAGCGCCGCGACGTCGATTAAATCGGAGGGTTGGACGGACTGACCGGCTCTGGGAGAAATCATGCGAAAACCTCTAAGCGCAATAATAAAAAACTCGACGCGCCGCTATTGCAACGCAACTATAGTTATCGAGACTTTTTGGAATAGTTGAATTTGAAGAGTCGTTTAAGCTCTTCGCCAAGGTCGAAGACGTCGTCGAAATCCTCGCGACGATCGCGGTCAGACTGAGCCATCAACCCAAATCGAATCATATTGTAAACGACGTCGCCGAAGTCGCTCGTTTTACGCAGTCCAAGCTGCGCGAGAACGTCTTTTGCCAGATAACCGTACTCGCGAACGGCGTATTCGGCGGCGGCGTAGCAAAGTTCTTGCCCTGTCACGTGCCCTTCGTCGCCGGACGCAAAAACGTCGCCGTCGTCATCATCGTCAGACTCTTCCGACGCGCTGACAAAAATCGCGTATTGCAACGCTTCTTGCATAAAACGATACGTCTCGAGCGTAAAACGCCGATCAGACTCTAGAAGATCGTTCCAGTTAAATTCTTCCATATTCAGATTCTCTAGCCGTCTCGCGTAAGAGGCGGAAAACGTCAAAAAGACGCGCCGGATCAGTTCTGATTCTTATCAAGCACGATCGTCGTGCCGGAAAGTCTCTTTGTCGTGTACTCGTAGCGCGCGAAAATCATGCGTCCCGCGCTCGTCTGGAGCACGCTCGTCACGGTCACGACGACGCGCTCGGCGATATGCGGACGTCCTTGGTCGATAACGACCATCGTGCCGTCGTCGAGATACGCGACGCCCTGCCCCGCCTCCTCGCCCGTCTTGACGACGTCGACCTCAAAACGCTCGCCGGGAAGAAAAACGGGACGCAGCGCGCTCGCCAAATCGTTGAGATTGATCACCGTCACGCCTTGTAATTTCGCGACCTTGTTGAGGTTGTAGTCGTTCGTCACAAGTTTGCCCGAAAGGCGTTTCGCAAGCGCGACAAGTTTGAGGTCGACCGGCTGGTTCGCGAATTCTGGCAAATCGGTGTCGTCGATCTGTAAATCGACCCCCTGCATATTCTGAAGACGACTCAGAATGTCGAGCCCGCGACGACCGCGCGTCCGACGGTTGCGGTCGGCGCTGTCGGCGATATGCTGAAGTTCGACGATCGCAAATCGCGGCATGAGGAGCGGGGAATCAATGATCTTCGTTTCCATAACGTCGGCGATTCGCCCGTCAATCACGACGCTCGTGTCGAGAATGAGCGGTTTGACCCCTTTAACGTTCCGCTGAAATTCCACGTATGGAATCACAAATCGGAAATCGTTGCGCGTCTGTAGGATAAAGCTAACTCCTACGTACGAAAAGACCAGCAGCAACGTCGCCGTAACGGACTGGCGTATCGAATCGGTCTGCCCCGCGGCCTCGCCCGGCTGATCGGCAAAGAACGGTTCGAGAGCAAGTTGCATGACGTACGTCGTCACGAGGCCGATGAGGAGTCCGAAATAGATTGCGGAAATCCATTCGATTTTCTTCTTCGGAAACGCCATGTCGACCGCAATGACGCCAATCGAAAGCAGCACGAGGAGAAAAAACGTCGCCAAGCCTACGGCGCTGGAACCTAACGCGCCAGCGCGTACGACAGTAACGCCGACGCCGCTCATCGCGAGGATGAAAATACAGCGGATTATTAGTAACGGCATCTTATATCTTCCTATTGTTGTTCTCGCGTTCCGCGTCGATTTCGGGACGCGTCCTGGAAAGAACGAAACCCGATCGACGCGCCGCAGATTTGTTTGCCCCAAATATGGCTGAGTTGAAACCGCAACGTCGTCTCTAATTATTGTAGCGCCAAAACAAGAATGCAACAGCGCCGAACCGGCGACAAACGGCGTAAGGAATTCGAACTCGACGCGACCGACCTGTTCCATTTCCTCGTCGACGCCTTGCCTGAGTCTTGCGTCGCGATATAATGGGCGCGCCGTTTGGTATGAACGCGACTGACGCGGACTTCAAACGACGTTTGCGATTTTGTCGACTAAAGCGACGGCCGGTCTGCTCGCCGCAAACCTTTGACCGAGCCTCATCAGGAGAACAACGCCAAAATGAACAAAAGATATTTCACGAGCGAAGCCGTTGGAATGGGGCATCCGGATAAACTGGCGGATCGTATTTCCGACAGCGTTCTTGACGCGTGTCTTGCGCAAGACTCCGAGAGCCGCGTCGCGTGCGAGACGCTCGTCGCCACCGGCATGGCGGTTGTCGCGGGAGAAATCTCCACCAAAGCGCAGGTCGATTATCAAGACGTCGTTCGCAGCGCGATCGAGCGCGTCGGATATACGGACGACGATTACGGAATCAACGCGTCCTCGTGCGCCGTCCTCGTCGCGCTCGACAAGCAGAGTCCCGACATCGCTCAGGGAGTCGACGCGACCGACACGAAAGACGTCGGCGCGGGCGATCAAGGGCTCATGTTCGGCTACGCTTGCAATCAGACGCCGGAATTCATGCCCCTCCCGATCGCCCTTTCGCACCGCATCACAAGCAGACTCGCGGATCTGCGCTTCAAAAAAGTCGTCGATTGGCTCCGTCCCGACACGAAAAGCCAAGTCACGCTCGAATTCGAGGACGATCGCCCCGTCCGCATCGACGCCGTCGTCGTCTCGACGCAGCACTGTCCGGACGTCGATCAGGCGACGATTCGCGAGTGGGTTATTAACAACGCGATTCTCCCGTGTCTTCCGGAGAATCTCGTCGACGATAAAATCAAGTATTTCATCAACCCAACCGGCAAGTTTGTCGTCGGCGGTCCTCACGGGGACGCGGGTCTGACGGGACGCAAGATCATCGTCGACACGTACGGAGGTTGGGCTCGTCACGGCGGCGGCGCGTTCTCAGGAAAAGACGCGACAAAAGTCGACCGTAGCGCGGCTTATATGGCGCGTTATATCGCCAAGAACGTCGTCGCGGCGAAACTTGCCGACGCTTGCGAAGTTCAACTCTCTTACGCGATTGGCGTCGCGGAGCCGATTAGCGTCCTCGTCGATCTCGGCGGAACGGGACGAGTCGACGAACGGAAAGTCTCCGACGCGGTTCGCGAACTCTTCCCCCTCACGCCTCGCGGACTGGTCGACGCGCTCGACCTTCGTCGTCCGATTTACGAGGTCACGTCCTTCGGCGGTCATTTTGGTCGCGTCGGAGACGAATACGCGTGGGAAAAGAATGTTGGAGTCCCCTGCGACAATTATTTTACGTGGGAAAAGACCGACAAAGTCGAAGAATTGTCGAAACTTCTCTAAAAAACAATCGTTCCCTGTTGATTTTAAACAATCAACAGTTTACAATTCAGCTGGTCCTAGAAGATTGGCGTTGAACGCAGTGGCATTTCGTTTTGACCAAGCTCAAAGGGTTTCGACTCGCGTTTGAATCGTCCTCCCTTGATTAACGTCGCAACCTCGAGTTCGTTCGCGTCCACAACGCCTAATCGTTACCAATAAGGATACTTAGCCATGAAAATGAATCGTAAAGAATTCTTCAAGACCGTCGCCCTCGGCGGTCTCGCCACGACCCTCAGCGCCGTCGGCGACATTTCCGTTCTCGCTCAAGAAGGCGCCAAAGACGGCAAGGCCGTCGATTTCGTCGCGCTCCTCGGCGGCGAACCCGCCCCGATGTTTGAAAAAGGCATTGAAGCGCTCGGCGGAATTGAGCGTTTCGTCTCCAAAGGCGACAAGGTTACGATCAAACCGAACATCGGTTGGGACAAGACTCCGGAACTCGCCGGCAACACGAACCCCGAACTGATCGTCGCGCTCATTAACGCCTGTAAAGACTGCGGCGCCAAAGAAATCACCGTCTTCGACCACACCTGCGACGAATGGCGTCGTTGCTACGAGCACAGCGGAATTGAAGCCGCCGCCAAGAAAGCCGGCGCGGTCGTCGTCCCCGCGAACGAAGAAAAGTACTATCGCGAATATTCGTTCCCGAAGGGCGTCGCCATTAAGAAAGCGCTCGTTCACCAGGCAATTCTCGACTGCGACAAGTGGTTCAACGTCCCCGTCCTCAAGAATCACGGCGGCGCGAGAATGACGATCGCGATGAAGAACCTCCTTGGCATTGTTTGGGATCGCCGCGATATCCACCAGAAGGGTCTTGACCAGGCGATCGCCGACCTCGGCACGATCGACAAGCCCGCGTGCCTCAACATCGTTGACGCGTACCGTATCATGAAGACGAACGGTCCTCGCGGTCGCAACGCCGACGACGTCGAACTCACCAAGGCGCTCTTCATGTCGACCGACCCTGTCGCCGTCGACGTCGCCGCGACAAAGTTCTTTGGTCAGTTCACCAATATGAAGCTTGAAGACGTGAAGTATCTGCCCCTCGGCGAAGACCTTGGGATCGGTACGACGTCGCTTGAAAAGCTCGCCTCGGAACGTTTCAAGCTCTGAGATTGACAGCGACGACGTCTTCCTCAAAAGGAGATTGGACGTCGTTCATAGCGATGAAACGACGTCGCGTCGGTTCGCGTGTTAGACGCGGCGCTTGTTCTGTTTCTGAATCGTCGAACGTTCTTTTAGCGAACGTTCGGCGATTTTCCGTATATCTTGCTCTCGACGAATCGTCGATTCCGGGAGTTTCCGAGCGCAGAAAAACCCCAAAACAGACATGAAATATCGGATTCTGAGATTTATCCGCGTGGTCGTCGCCATTTGCATGTTAGCGGCGTTCATCGCTTACTTCATTGATTTCACCGAGAAAGTCCCGAATAAGCTGGCGTTTCTTGCCAAACTGCAATTCCTTCCGTCGTTCCTCGCCGGAAGTTTTCTCGTTTTCGGCTGTCTCGTTGCGGCGACGCTCCTCTTCGGACGCGTATACTGTTCCGTGATCTGTCCTCTTGGGATCCTTCAAGACGCGATCGCTTGGTTCGGTCGTTTCTTCGTTAAGTATTTCGGGCGCGATCCCAACGCCAAGCGTCAGCCGAAAGTTGCCAAGACGACTGACGGATCGGAGAAAAGCGACGCGGAGACGAAGCCCGTCGTCAATAAGCCTCGCAAACGTCCGCCGCTCAGGAATTATGAATATCGCAAGAATCCGCTCGCATGGCGCGTCGCGTTTCTTATTTTCGCGGTTCTTTCGACGCTCCTCGGCGGCGTCTATTTCGGACTCCTCGAACCGTATTCCATCTTCGGACGAATTGCGGTCAACGTCTTCAAACCGATCGAAGTCGCGATCAACAACGGGCTCTACGAGTACTATTCCGCGCGCGACGTTCACACGTTCTACTTCTACGCGCTGCGTCCGGAAAGCGTCGGAGCGCTCGTGCTAGGGCTTGCAATGTTCGTCGTCCTAATCGTTTTCGCGGGGCGTTGGGGACGGCTTTACTGCAATTCCGTCTGTCCGATCGGAACGATTCTTGGCGCGCTTTCGCGTTTCTCATTCTTCCGTACGCGAATCGACGCGTCGAAATGCATTAAATGCGGCATGTGTTCCAAACGTTGCAAAAGTTCCTGCATTGATTTCAAGAACAAGCGCGTCGACGCCAGCCGTTGCGTCGTCTGCTTCGATTGCTTCACCGCGTGCAAAAAGGACGCGCTCTACTACGGAGCGCCCCGACGTCTTAAAGAGACGAGCGAGGAAGCTGCAAAGCGCGCTTTAGAAGCCGAAAAAGCGGAAATTCTTCGTGAAGCGGAAAACTTCGACCGCGGTAAACGTCAGTTCATCACGCTGTCGCTCCTCGCGACGACCGCCGCGATTTCGCGCGTCGCGCTCGGCGACGATCCGATAACGGCCGGCGCCGACGTCGCGCCCGACTCCGCCGATTCTAACGCCCCTGCGGACGCGACCGATCCCGCCAAGCCTGACGAATACGGTCTCAACCCGTTCACGCGCGAACATACGATCTCGCCGCCGGGTTCCGTCTCCCACGAGCGATTCCAAAACCGTTGCGTCGGCTGTCACCTATGCGTTTCGAAATGTCCGCAGCGCATTCTCAAACCGTCGGGACTCGAAAACGGTCTTAAGGGATTCCAGCAGCCGCGACTAGACTTCACTTACGGGTTCTGCAACTACGACTGCACCCTCTGTGGCGAAGTCTGTCCGACGGGCGCCATTCTCCCGCTGCCTCTCGAGGAAAAGCAGCTCAATCAGATGGGGCACGTCGTCTTCATCAAAGAGAACTGCATCGTCTATGCGCAGGAAACGAGCTGCGGCGCCTGCTCGGAACACTGCCCGACGCAAGCGCTCCATATGATCCCGTATAAGGGAACGCTCACGATTCCGGAACCGAACGTCGAACTGTGCGTAGGATGCGGCGGCTGTGAGTTCATCTGCCCCGCCCGTCCCTTCCGCGCCGTCTATATCGAAGGTCATCCCGTCCACACGAAGGCGAAACCCGTCGAAAGACAAGAAACGAAGAAAGTCGACGTCATCGATTTCGGTTTCTGACGCGAGAGTCAAAAATTTTGATCAAGAAAAGGGTTCCCCAACATCGTTGGAGAACCCTTTTTGCGTTGCAAACAGATCGTGATAATAATGGAACAAGAAGGGCAAAATCAGACGTCGCGCCGCTCGCTGGAAGAATCGGGGGCTAAAGAAGAACCGTCGGCGTCATAGTCGGGAAACGCGGTCACGCAACGAAACGAGTCGTCGACGCGATCAGCGACGACTCGAATTGGAATCCCAAAACGTTCCTCGACGCAAACATACCGTTCCGCGCCCGACGCGTCCGCATGAAAATAGGACGAATCCTCTTGCCGACGCCATCGCGTATTCGGATCGGAGAGAACGTCGGAAACCTCGTACATGAAGCGATCGGTCGTCCAGAATTCCGGAATCTGCGTCTTGCCGAATTTCGCCGCTTCCGGGTTTGCGTGACCGCCGGACCAACCGCTCACCGTCGTCGTCATGACGGGCGCGTCGAAAAGCGTCGTCTGAATACTCTGGGCGATTGGATCTCCTTCAAGAATATGTCGAGTCCGCTCGGCGTCGACCAAATTGAAGCCGGTTCGGACGCCGTTAAGTTCAAGTTGCTCGCGAAGGTAGGACTAACGCTCGTACTCGCGCGCGATATCTCCTGCGACGGATATCGCAAGCTGCATGGAACTATCGATATATCGATAGTTCCCCGTTTCGCGCCACGGGCTGCCGTCGGAGACGCGAATACATAGTACGCGCCCCTCGGAATCCAAAACACGCGAGGTTGTTCCCATCGCTATCTCCTAAATATTTAATGAATTAGTCGAAGGTTTGTCTTCAACCGTCGCTTGCTTCTCGGGACGCCGTTCGTCGCGGGAGCAAGGAGAAGTTTGCATAAACGGCGCCAAACATCCTGCGCGTGAAAAAAGCGCGTTCCCCCAGAGACAGGGAACGCGCTTTACGAACTGCGAAGGCAATAAAAAGACGACGTTCAGACGCGCCCCAGTCCGACGAGTCGTCGAACTTGATCGTACGTCTCCTGCGCGATTGGTCGGACGTAATCGCGTCCGCGATCAAGCGTCTCGTCGACGATTCCGGACTTCATGACCTCGGCGTAACGATCCTGAAGCGCGGTTAACTTCTCTACGACGACGTCGGCGACTTCCTTCTTGAGGTCGCCGTAACGCGCGTCCGCAAAATGACGCTCCGCTTCTTCAATCGTAATCTCGGAAAGACACGCGTAAATCGTGAGAAGATTGGAGACGCCGGGCTTATTCTCTTCGTCGAAGCGCACGATGGTTTCGGAGTCGGTCACGGCGCTCATAATCTTTTTGCGAATAGCTTTTTCCGGGTCGGTCAGGAAGATCGAACTCTTCGGGTTCTCCGCGCTTTTACTCATCTTCTTCTCTGGATAGAGCAGATCGCGAATCTTCGCGCCAACCTTCGGAATAAGAGGTTCGGGTACGACGAACGTTTCGCCGTATCGAGAATTGAAGCGTTGCGCAATGTTGCGCGCGAGTTCGACATGCTGTTTCTGGTCGATTCCCGTCGGAACGAAGTCCGCCTTATAGAGCAGAATGTCGGCGGCCATGAGAATCGGATAGGTAAAGAGCCCGCAACCGATTTCTTTCTTACCGTCGGACTTCGCTTTGAACTGAGTCATTCGAGAAAGCTCGCCCATATAAGAATGACACTCCAGAACCCAGGAGAGGTTGGCGTGTTCGGGGATTTCCGACTGAATGTAGATATGGTTCGTCGTCGGAGAGACGCCGCACGCGATATACATCCCCACGATTTCGCGTACGCGGCGGTGGAGCGTTTCCGGATCCTGCGGAACCGTTATCGAGTGCATATCGGGGACGAATAGAAACGTTTCGTACTCTTTTTCGTAGTTGACAACTTGTTTGATGCTGCCGATGTAGTTGCCGATCGTGAGTTCGCCGCTCGGTTGAAGTCCAGTAAGTAATCTCTTGGTCATAGCATTGCTTTCGCAAACGATTGAGGTCGAAACTGCGCGTCGACTCGTCGGATAACCGCGCAGAAACTAATTCGTTCCACGTCAATTATAAGAGCAAATCAGACGGAGGCAAGCGTTTTTTCCCTCGACAAAATTATCGATTTCGAGTCGATCAAAACAGCGTCTACTGGACGGAAAGAAATATCGCTGGTAAAATTAGGGCGTGAAGAGAATCGGTTTTTACGAGATTCGTCGCGTCCAAAACACGATTCCTTCAAGGTGTTAAAGCGCTTCGGCGGCGACTATTTCCACATTGATTGCCAGCAGGGATTTTATATGAAACGAGCGACTTTTTTCACGATGCTCCTTGGTCTCCTCTTATGCGCGCCCGCGTGCAACGACAATACGACGCCCAAAGAAACGCCTCCCGGCGCCGCGTCGGCAAACTCTGTCGATTATTCAAAGGCCGAACCTGGCGAAGTTACAACCCTGCCAACGGAAGAGTCATTCCGGGCGTTTATCAAAGACCACGAAATCGCCGTCGTCAAATTCGGCGCCGAATGGTGTGGTCCGTGTAAGAAACTCGATCCTGAATTCGACAAAATTGCCGGGCATTTTCAGTCCTCGGGAATCGTGTTCGCGCGCGTTGACGTCGACGAACTCCAGAGCGTCGCGAACGAGCTCAAAATCGACGGCATTCCCGACGTAATAATCTTTTACAACGGGCAGACTTACAACAGAGTCGTCGGAAACGATCCCGTTTCGATCGCCAGCGCTATTGAAAGCATGCGCCAAGATACGAAACCAACGAAAGAGGTTGCCGATGCGGTAAAGAAAGCGAACGCGCCCCTCGAAGAAGAGCTTTGGAAAGACGAAAATGATAAGGGAACGTCAAAAGAAGTCTCGAACAAAAAAGATTCGTCGGCTAATAACGCAAAACCCGCCAAGAAAGCTCTGAAAAAGAAGAGCAAGAAGGAAGTCGACGACATTCTCGCCAAGACCAAGCCCGCCGAGGTCAAAAGCATCAAAAAGCTCGACGAATTCCAGACGTATATCCAGAACAACAGTCTTGTCGCCGTCAACATCGACTCGACGAAACGCGTTTCAGGACAACGTCTTGACTCCAAGCTTCCTCTTCTTGCGGGGAGATTCAAAGAAGTAGGCGTGACGTTCGTCGACGTCGACGTCGAACTCTGCGTCGGCATTGTCGAAGAATACGACATTACGGCGATTCCTGATTTCATCGTCTTCTACGATGGCGTTCCCAAGGGACATGTCCTTGGTTACGAGCTTGAGGAAATTTATACGTTAGTCGAAGAAGTCTCGATTGATCCAGTAGGCTACGTAAGCGAAGAAACGTCCGTCGAAATCTCTGAGGAGACCTCCGTCGAGGGCGTGTCAGAAACGACTGAGACGACGTCTCAGGTCACGTCGGAAGATTCGTCCGAAGCAACCGTTGAAGATACGGACGAAAACGAAGTCGAATTTGAAGAGAATGATGAAACCGACGATTCCGCCGACGATGGAGACGACGATTCCGTCGACGAAGGGGACGACGATTCCGCCGACGATGGGGACGACGATTCCGCTGACGATGGAGACG
>CAMZHY010000057.1 GCA_947307005.1 uncultured Planctomycetaceae bacterium | reverse complement strand
CCGGCGAAAATGGCGGTTCCGGTCGTCGCGCCTGCGGAGCTTAATATGGACGCCGCCGCGCTCGATCGCATTGACGCGATCGTCGAAGAAAATATCGAAGCGGGCAACTTCCCCGGCGCCGTCGTCGCGATCGGACGCGGCAACAAGCTCGCGTTCCTCCGCGCTTACGGCGACCGTCAGACGGAGCCGACCGTAGAAAAGACGACCTTCGACACGCTTTACGACCTCGCGTCTCTCACAAAAGTGACCGCGACAGCGATCGCGACCGCGATTCTCGTCGAACGCGGTCAGATCGGCTACGACGATCCGATTGCGAAATATTTCCCCGACTTCGCGCAGAACGGTAAGGAAACGATCACCGTTCGCGACTGCCTCACCCACATCTCCGGCCTCACGCCCGACAACAGCATCCGCGACTACATCGGCTTCAATCGCGAAGAAATCCTCGCGAACATCTGCAAGCTCGGACTGCGCACGCCCCCGCGCGAAGCGTTCGCGTACAGCGACGTCGGCTTCATTTTGATGGGCTACGTGATCGAGAAGGTCACGGGCATGTCGGAGGACGAGTTCGTTCGCCAGAATATCTATCTGCCCCTCGGCATGGTCGACACGGGCTATAACCCGAACGACGAGCAGAAGGCTCGCGCGGCGGCGGCTGAAAAGCGAACGCCGGAAGACGAAAACTGGATCAAGGGCGAAGTCCACGATCCTCGCGCCTATGAAATGAAGGGCGTCGCGGGACACGCGGGCAACTTCTCCACCGCGCCCGACCTCGCGATTCTCTCCGCGATGCTGATCGGTCACGGAACCTACACGCCCGCGTCCGGCGCCGACCCCGTCCAGATCATGAAGCCCGAAACCTTCAAGCTCATGACCGAACCGCTCGGCATCCCGCGCGGCGTTCGTTCTCGCGGCTGGGACAAGCGCTCCCCGTACTCCGGCAACCGCGCCGTTCTCATGTCCCCCGAAGCGATCGGGCACAGCGGCTTCACCGGCACGTCGATCTGGATCGACCCCGGAACAAATCTGTTCGTGATCTTCCTCGGCAACCGCCTGCACCCGGACGGGAAGGGCGATTACGTCGGGATGAGCGGCAAGATCGGTCAGGTCGCGCTCGACTCGTTCCGCGACAAAGTCGACGCGGACGCCGCGAAAGCGTTCGTCGAAAAGTCCGTCTACCGCTCCCCGAACGCTTCGTCCGAGGTTAAGAAGGGCGAGACCCTAACCGGCGCCGACGTTCTCGCGCGCGACGAATACGCGCCTCTTAAGGATCTCAAAGTCGGACTCCTCACGAATCAGACGGGCGTCCTCCGCGACGGTTCGCATCTGCCGAAGGCGATGCAGGACGGCGGCGTCAATCTGACGACCCTCTTCAGCCCGGAACACGGTCTCTACGGCGCGCTCGATCAGTCGAATATCGACGACGTCAAGGATCCCGAGACGGGACTCAAGGTCTACAGCCTCTACGGCGAGATTCGTCGTCCGACCCCGCAGATGCTCGAAGACGTCGACGCGTTCGTCTTCGATATTCAAGACGTCGGCGTTCGTTTCTACACGTATATCAGCGCGATGTGCTCCGCGATGCAGGCGTGCGCCGACCTTCATAAGAAGTTCGTCGTCCTCGACCGTCCGAACCCGATCGGCGGCGTCAACGTCAGAGGTCCGTTCCTCGATCCCGGCCGCGAATCGTACGTTGCGTTCTTCCCCATGCCGATCCAGCATGGCATGACCGTCGGCGAACTTGCGCTCGCGTTCGCCTATAAGTACAACCTCGATCTCGATCTGACCGTCGTCCCCTGCGAAAACTGGACCCGCGATCAGTATTACGACGAGACGGGGCTGACGTGGATCAATCCCTCGCCGAATATGCGATCCCTCACGGAAGCGCTCCTCTATCCCGGAATCGGAATCATGGAGTTCACGAACGTTTCCGTCGGACGCGGAACCGACACGCCCTTTGAGGTCGTCGGCGCTCCGTGGATCAACGGCGAAGACCTCGCCGAGAAACTCAACGCGTTCCAGTTCCCCGGAATTAAGTTCGACGCGATCAAGTATACGCCGACCGCGAGCGTCCATAAGGGCGAAGAGGTCTCCGGCGTCCATATGACGGTCACGGACGCGAAGAAGCTCGACGCGGTCGAGGTCGGAATCGCGATCATGAAGCTCTTCGCGAAGGATTATTCCTCCGAATGGAACCAGAAGAACGCCAACACGCTGCTCCTCAACGACGCGACGCTCGAGGCGATCAACTCCGATAAGTCGCTCGACGATATCCCGGCTCTCTGGAAGTCCGATCTCGAACGTTTCAACGCGTTCCGCGCGAACTTCTTGATCTACTAACCCGCGACGTCGCGGCTGACGGTATTCGCCTCATGGGGCGGCCGGGACGTCCTGGCTGACGGTATTCGCCTCATGGGGCGGACTGACGCTTGATTGCGGACTGGCGAAAACTCTATGTCGCCGCTCGTTGGCGGCGACGTCTGATTCGGTTGAGGAAATCGAGTCGGCGCGACAGGCGCCGACGGCGAGAACTGACCGGCGCCGTCTCGTAGCGCGGATATAAAAACCGCCATCGACTTCCTTCGCGAAGTTTTGATTTTCGCCTTGTTTGGGCGTCTCTTTTAGGCGCCCAGTTCCAACGCGTCGCCCGTTTCCAACGGGCAGCGCTTCGTTCATTTTCAAAACGGCGCGCCCAGCGCCGCTGCGGCGCTATTAGATTTTAAAGGTCTTGCAATGCTGAAAAAACTTGGTCCCAAGCCTTATCTTTTCCCAATGCCCGTCCTTCTCATCGCGACTTACGACGAGAATAAGCGCGTCGACGTTATGACGGCGGCGTGGGGCGGCGTCTACGGGGAAGAAAAACTCGCGGTCGATCTCGACCCGCATCATAAAACGTTCGCCAATATCAAGCTCAATAAAGCCTTTACGATTTCCATCGCCGATATTCCGCACCTCAAAGAGGCGGATTATCTCGGAATCTATTCGGCGAATCGTTATCCCGATAAATTCGAACGTTCCGGGCTCGCCGCCGCGCCGAGCGACGTCGTAACCGCCCCCGTCCTGACCGAGTTCCCGATCACGTTCGAGTGCGAGCTCGAAGAGATCGTCGAAGAAGAGAAGGACGCCCACGTGATCGGTCGCATCCGCAACACGCTCGCCGATGAAAAACTCTTCGACGAGTCCGGCAAAATCGACCCGACCAGAATCCAAGCGTTTGTCTTCGACACGTTCCAGAACGGCTATTACGCGATCGGCGAAAAGGTCGGAAACGCGTTCTGCGACGGAAATGAAATCGCGAAGAAGGAATGATAGAACGGCGAACCCGTTCCAATGGACGAAGCGGAAGGAGAGTTGACCGATGGGACGCGTCGCGGGCGAACGTATGACGTTGACGATCCTAGACTTGGAATACGCGTTTCGTTGGATTCCGCCGGGGGCGTTTAGGATGGGGAGTTCGAAGAAAGAGCAGAAAGAAGCGGCGGCAAACGCTTTAAAATTCGATCATGAGGGCGTGGATTATTTGGAGGAACAGAATCGACATAAAGTTAAGATTAGCCGAGGGTTCTGGATGCAGGAAAGTCCGATTTCTCAGGGGATGTGGAAGTCGGTGATGGGGAATAATCCGAGCCTTTCTTTAGGTTCGGAACGGCTTCCTGTGGAACGCGTTTCTTGGAACGAATGTCAAACGTTCATTGAGAAATTAAACGGTTTTGGGATATGTCCCGACTGTTTTGAGTTCAGTCTTCCGACGGAGGCGGAATGGGAGTACGCGTGCCGAGCGCGAACGACGACGCCTTATTGGTTTGGGCGTTCTTTAAACGGCGATAAGGCGAATTGCGACGGTCTATGCCCTTTTGGGACCGACCGCCAAGGACCTTAGTTGGGCAAATCGACTAAGCCTGGGGCGTACCCGGCGAACAGATGGGGACTGTATGATGTGCACGGGAACGTCAGCGAATGGGTTCGCGATTGGTTTGGGATTTATCCCAAGGCTAAGGTCGTGGATCCGTCGGGGCCGAAGCGCGGCTTTTGCCGCGTTTTTCGCGGCGGAAGCTACGGCGACCTCCCGGTCAGTTGCCGCGCCGCCTGGCGTGGAACCGGAACTCCGGATTCTCATGATTGCACTGTTGGCGCGCGGCTCGCTTTGCGCCCCGTCGATTGACGCGCCGCGAAAACGAACCGTCAAGGGAAACGTCGTTTTCCCCTTGACGGCGCCGCGTTAGGCGTAAAGTTTTGACGGCTTTATTATTAAAGAAATCAAAGAATGGCGGAAACGACAAAGAACGACGGCGATTCCCGCAAAGCGGGCGAACGCATGACGCTGACGATCAAGGGCGTGGAATACGCTTTTCGCTGGATTCCGGCAGGCTCGTTTGTGATGGGTAGTCCGCCGGAAGAAAACGAAGAGGCGCGCGCTAGAGGTCAGGGGCGGCCTGACGAACTTCTTTTGTACTACCGCGACGAAGTTCAGCGCAAAGTGGACGTCAGTCGGGGATTTTGGATGTTGGAGAGTCCGATCACGCAGGGAATGTGGAAGTCTGTCATGCGCGGCAATCCGAGTTATTTCAAGGGGTCGGATCGTCTTCCTGTAGAGAATATCTCTTGGAACGACTGCCAAGAGTATATTGGAAAATTGAATGGTTTTGGGGTCAGGCCCAAAGGATACAGATTTAGTCTTCCGACGGAAGCGGAATGGGAATACGCTTGCCGGGCAGGCGCGACGACGGCGTACAGTTTTGGAGACGCGCTCAACGGGGATAAGGCGAACTGCGACGGGAATTATCCTTTCGGTACGGATAAGAAAGGACCGTATTTAGAGAAGACGACGGAAGTAGGCAAATACGGCGCGAACGCGTGGGGACTTGTCGATATGCACGGAAACGTTCGGGAATGGGTTCAAGACGCGCATGGGACTTATCAGGAGGGCGAGGCGACGGACTGGGCCGGATCAGTATTTGCCACGTGCCGCGTTCTTCCCAACGGCGCGTTGTCGCACGTTTGTGCGTATAAAAAGTCAGATGGCCCGAGCCGCGTTCTTCGCGGCGGCAGTTGGAGCGACAGGGCGGTCGACTGCCGCGCCGCCTTCCGCGGCTGGAATTGGCCGATCGACCGCGACGAATTCACCGGCGCGCGGCTCGCTTTGCGCCCTGTCGATTGATTTAGCGATTCATTTTTACCGGCGGCTTTTTTCTCGCGTCTTTTCTTATGAAACGTTCTTTTCGTCGAGCGCGACGGCGCTGCCGTTGTATTTCTTGACGTTCTAACTTGTCGCGGGGACATGGCTTCGTTCCGAGTCATTTAAGTCGCGACGTCCGCTTGTTCCGTGCGCGTTACCGTCGCAAGAGACAAACCGGCGACAATCTTTTTTGAGATTTTCAATTTTTTTCAGGAATATTTTCTTTTCCCTGCTTGACCTTGAACGATTGCTTGTTAAACTGTGCGACGCTGAATCTGAGAGGCTTCTTTGCGACCTCTCGGAAGCAAGACGACGACGAGTCGCGCGGATTGTGCGGCAAGTTGACGTCCTAAAGTTTCGAAAGAGGAAAATAAATTGTCTTACTAAAAGACTTCTGTCTCCTGATTGAACGGCTTGAATCGACCGCGTCTCTACGAACGTCGTAGACGACTGCGGGTCGGTTGTTCTCAAAAGCCGTTTGCTATTTGCAAGTTTGACGATCGCGTCTTGGGTCGTTCCATGACGCGCGGGGCGTCGTTTGCCCTGTTGTCGTCAAATTCTTGCGATATTTGTCAAAAAGGAGACTAAGTATGAAAGCGACGACACAGAAACGCGCTGGAAAATCGGGTTCGCACAAGGTTGCGGGCGAGCGTATGGTCCTCAAGATCAGAGGCGCGGGGTTCGCGTTCCGCTGGATTCCCGCGGGATCGTTCACGATGGGAAGTCCCCTGTCCGAACGCAAGGAAGCCGCCGCCAATATCGCCAAATTCGGCAGGGACGGGAACGTCGAAACCGAAATCCAACGCGATGTGAAGTTTGCTCGAGGTTTTTGGATGCTGGAGAGCCCCGTCACGCAGCGCATGTGGCGTTTCGTCATGGGCTTCAACCCGAGCGTTTTCAAGGGATCGGACCGTCGTCCCGTCGAGAACGTCTCTTGGAACGACTGCCAGCTTTTCGCCAAGACGCTGAATCGGCTTGGCGTTCGTCCTAAGAAGTTTCTGTTCGCCCTTCCGACGGAGGCGGAATGGGAATACGCGTGTCGCGCGACGACGACGACCGCGTTTTATTTCGGGGATTCCCTGAACGGGGAGCAGGCGAACTGCGACGGGAATCTCCCCTTTGGCGCCGAGGAGGCGGGACGCCGCTTGGGTCGGTCCTCGGAAGTCGGCTTGTACCCCGCGAACGCGTGGGGACTCGTCGATATGCACGGAAACGTCCGCGAATGGTGCGAAGACCAAGTCGTTCGTTCGTCGGGCGAAGCCAAGGATGGCGCGGCCAGGGACGGCGCGGCCAGGGATGGCGAAGCCAAGGACGGCGCCGCCAAGGATGGCGCCGCGCCTAACAAGGGGACGCTCCGCGTTCTTCGCGGCGGCGGATGGATCGACCCCGCCGTTTACTGCCGCGCTTCCTTCCGAGGCTGGATCGACGCGCGGTATCGCTGCGGCTCCATCGGCGCGCGGCTCGTGCTGCGCCCCGTCGTTTGACGGTTAATTCAACGCCGTTCGGGACCGTCCGACGCGTTCGGTCGGTCTTGAACGACGCGACGGTCTTCGCGCGCGTTCGTTTTTTTCAGTTGTCATAGATCGAAATAAATCGCCCCGGCGTGTTGCAACGTCAGGGGCGTTTTTTTACAATACGGGCGGTTGGCGCGACGTCTTGCTCGACTTGCCGACGAACGTTCTTACTCGCCCGATATCAATAAATTACAAGGATTTGCGATGAAGTCTCAAACGTTCTTTCTCCAACGCGTCCTTTTATCGACGCTCTTTATGATCGGAGTCGGCGGCGCTTTTGCGCAGGAACCGACGAAAATTGACTTTGGCGCGCTATCCGTCTCATGCGACGCCGCAAGCGACCCCGTCGCGCTGAGTCTTGCGAAAGACGGGCGCGTTTTCGCGAAAGCGGAAATCGCGCGCGACGCCGTCGAAGCGGTTGAAGAAGACGGCAAGACGCTGACGGTCGCGCTTAAGAACGGAAAGCGCTTTGTTTTCTCCGACGTCCACGCCGCGCAAGGGTTTGTCGCGATCGATTACGTTCAGACGGGGGACGCGTTCCTTACAAGCGAGGAGCCGCTCCGGTGGGAGACGACCGTTTTCGACGCAGCCGCGTTCGACTCGGTCAAAGCGTTCGGCACGGCGGGACTTAGAAAGGTCGACGGACACGCCGGCAGCTACGCGTTCCTCGCGCTCGTGGAACCGGAGACGCGCTCGGGCGTCGTCGGGGGCTGGATTACGAGCGAAAAGGCGGGGGGCGTCGTTCGTTCGGAAAAGAATGAAGGCGGCGTTCCGACGATGATCCCGCGCCTCGACTACGGCAAATATGAGACGCGCGGTCGGCGAATGGAAGAGCGTCTCGTCCTCGGGTATTTTGACGACTGCCGCGTCGGGCTTGAGAACTACGCCGAAGCGGTCGCCAAACATTATTCCATCAAGCTAAACCAAGACTGTCTTGTCGGTTACTGCACTTGGTACAGCGACAGGAACGGAGGGGCTTGCAACGAAACGGCGATCCGCGAGTTGGCGGACTCTTTGTTCGATCATTTCGGCGATTTCGGGCTTCAGTTCGTCCAAATCGACGACGGCTGGCAGCTTGGCGCCTCAAAGAACGGACCCAATAAGAACTTCACCGCGCACAATCCAAACGGTCGCTACCCGTCCGGCATGAAGGCGACTTCCGATTTTCTCGCACAAAAGAAACTCACGGCGGGACTTTGGTTTATGCCTTTTTCCGGCAACTACGACGACCCATATTTCGCCGACAAACAGGATATGTTCGTCCGAAGCGCGATCGACTATCCCGCGCCCGGCGAGAAGAACACGCGACGTTTCTCCTCCATAAATCAAAAGAAAAACGAACCTTATGAAACGTTCTGGGGCGGAACGTGTCTCGACCTGTCGAACCCGAAAACGCGCGAGTACGTCAACGACGTCGTTACGCGCATAACGCAGGACTGGAACTATAAATATATCAAAATCGATGGAATGTGGTGCGGTTCCGGGCTTGAGCAGCTATACGTCAACGACGAGTATTTTCCGGAAGATATGGGAGAACAGATTTTCTATGATCCGTCGACGACGAACGTCGAGAATTACCGAACCGGAATGGAACTCGTCCGCGACGCCGCGAAGGGAACTTTTATACTCGGGTGCAACGTTTCGCAAAATATGCGCGTGATGGCCGCTTCCTACGGTCTTGTCGACGCGATGCGCATCGGTCCGGACAACGGCGCGAGCTGGAACGGCGTCTGCGCCGGTCCGATTCGAGGAACGAACCGCTATTTCTACAACGGACGCGTCTGGTATAACGACCCCGACCCCGTCTACGTTCGAACGTCGATTCCGCTCGACCGCGCCCGCGTCTCCGCGACTTGGGCGGGACTGACGGGACAGCTCTACGCTCTTTCGGACTGGGTTCCCGACTATGACGCGGAACGAATCGACGTCGTTCGCAAGACGATCCCGAATCATCTGCGCAAAACGGTTCGCCCCGTCGATCTCTTCGACGTCGATCTCGCGCGCGTCTGGCTGCTGACCGACGACGCGTCCGGTCCGCGTCGCGACGTCGTCGGACTCTTCAACTGGAACGGCGAAGAAGAAACGGCCTTCGAACTGACTCCGGAAAAGCTCGGACTTCCCCTCGTCGACGAAAAAGGCGGGAAGATCAAGCGATACGTCGCGTTTGATTTCTGGAACGACAAACTCGTCGCGCCCTTCGAGACGCTCAAGACGACGCTCCCGAAAGCGAGTTGCGCCGTCCTCGCCGTTCGCCCCGTCGGCGACCGTCCAGTTCTTCTCTCCACGTCGCGACATATTTCGCAGGGAATCCTTGAGGTTCGTTCCGAAAAATGGAACCCCGAAACGAAGACGCTCGAAATCGTAACCGACGTCCCCGCCGGAATCCCGTACCAGCTGCGCGTCTACAACCCCGGCGACGGCGTTCTTGAACGCTTCTCGACGCCCGAGGGAACCGTCGGCCTCACGACCGTTCTTTACGACGCGAAAGCGCCCCTCGGCGAGCGATTCTCCGTCGTCAAATAGTCTGATCGTCCTTTTCCCGTTATCGTCGTCATTTTAGGAGCAAACAACGCCATGGCTCGCGCAGACGCGAAATCCATTCCATCGACCCCGAAGCCCGCGAAACCGCGACTCGCGTCTCTCGACGCGCTTCGCGGGTTCGATATCTTCCTGCTGATCTTTTTCGACCAAATCGCCCACGTCTTCCAGCGCGGGCCCGCTCCGATCTTTACGGAACAGACCGAGTTCTGGTCGGGATTCTGGCGACCGTTCGGCGCGTTGATCGACGTCCCCGCGTGGGCGGAAAAGTCGCGCGACTTCTGCGCTTGGCTCATGACGCAAACGCATCATACCGGCTGGAACCGCGGGTTCTCGATCATCGACGAGCTCATGCCCCTCTTCCTCTTTATGGCGGGCGCGGCGATTCCCTTCGCGCTCGCGCGGTATCTTACGGGAGAACGTCGAAGAAACGTCGCGCTCTGGGTCAGAATTCTGCGCCGCGTCGTCGTGTTGTGGATTTTCGGCATGTGCGTTCAAGGCAACCTCTTAACGCTCGATACGACGCAATTTAAGCTCTATTCCAACACGCTCCAATCGATCGCGACGGGCTATTTCTTCTCGTGTCTCGCGTACCTTTACCTCCCGCGCTGGAGCCGCTACGCGCTTTTCGTCGCGCTTCTGGCGGCGTTCTGGAGCGTCAATAAGTTCTGCGTCTTTAACGGGTGCGGCGCCGGCAGCTACGAGCCGAACACGAACATCGCGTACGAAATCGACCGCGTTCTCCTCGGACGGTTCCGCGACGGCGCGTCGCTCTGTGAAGACGGCTCCGTCGAATTCAACCCGGGCTATATGTACACGTGGATTTTAAGCTCGCTCACCTTCGTCGCGACGACCCTTTCCGGAATGTTTGCGGGCGAAATTTTCCGCGACGCGCGCGAGAAACTCGCAACCGCTCAGAATCGTGGGAAAGTCCAATACGGCGCGTTCGCGCTCGTCGCTTTCCTCGGAATCGCGTCCTTCTTCCTCGGCAAATTCTGGGGAGCCCTTCCCGAAGAAAGCTACTGGTATTGCCCGATTGTGAAGTATATCTGGTCCCCGTCGATGGTTCTGTACAGTTCGGGAATCAGCCTCATGCTCTTCGCGGCGTTCTATCTGATCTACGACGTCTGGCGACTTCCGCTTTTGCGGACGTTCTTCTTCGTTTGGGGCGCGAACGCGATCGGGGCGTATATGCTTTCGCATCTCGTCCATTACGGGGAATTTGCGGGCTGGTTCCTCTACGGACTGGAGCGATTTGTCGGCGATTGGCAGGAGACGATCAACTGGCTGGTCGGCGCGCTTCTTCTCTGGCTCTTCCTGTGGGATTACTGGCGGCGCGGCAAGTTCCTGCGCGTCTGACGCGACGCGCTCGACGGCGTCTTGGCGCCCCGCTTTCGCAACTTGAACGAAAAGAGCGCGCGGAGATGGAAACAAAACGGCGGAACGTCCTCTTCTTACGGACGTTCCGCCGTTTCGCGTTTTCGTCGTTCTACGATCGAAATGTTATTCTTCCCTCTCCTGATTCGACGGTTTGCGGCCCGCAAGCTCGGCGCCGAAAGACCACGCGCTCCCAAGTCGTTCGCCGAAGGAGTAGTAATCGTCGTGGAAGACGTCGTAATAAAACCCTTGAATCTTGGAAACGTCGATATTGCCGTTCCGATCGAAGATTCTTTCGTCCGCGAGCGTGTTGAGTATCCGTCCGACGATATGAACGAGATTTCCCTCATGCTCGATCGTCACGACGCTGCATTCGAGACTCAGCGGAAAATCCACGAGAATCGGCGCGTTGACGCGCGCGCTGTGTTCCGCGCGAAGATTCGCGCGTTCGAACTTGTCGCCCGTCGAATTTCCCGAGACCATCCCGAAATAATCGACCTCCTTAATGTGCGGAACGTCCGCGATGCAAAGCGTAAACGCCCGAGTGAACTGGATGTTGCGCAGCGTCTTGCGGACGGGGTTGAGATTAAAGGAAACCGTGTTCAACCCGAAGCTTCCTTCCCACGACATATTCATCACGTCGACGCGTCTGTTCTCGTCGTAGGTGGCGACCAGCACGACGGGGGTCGGGAATTTAAAGGGTCTCGGACCAATGCTTCTAAACATGAAATCGTCTCCATCCCGGGCCGCGACGTCGCGACGGACGGTATTCGCTTTATGGCGCGCAATAACGCTTGAACGCGGACAGGCAAACTCTAGGTCGCCGCTTACCGGCGACGACGTCTGATTCGAATTGTTGGAACAATATGGTCGACCGACGGGAGCGTCAAAACGCCGACGCTACGGTCGTGTGCTATTATAAACGGAATCGTTTCGGACGACAATGATTTTCGTAAATAATCGTCAATTACGAAGCTGGCGCGACGTCTCGGGGGGCGTTCGCCTTGCGAAACGTTCTGATTCATTGTCTTTGGCGGACGGCGAAGACGCTTGTTTTTTACCGACCTCGCGTTACAATATGGTCAAGAAGACCATATTTATCTCTTGTCAAATTGAAGGAGACCGTTGTTCATGCAAGTGAATATTCTTGAAGCGAAGACGAATCTGTCCCATCTTATTCGACTGATCGAAACGGGGAAAGAAACGAATATCGTCATCGCAAGGTATGGCAAACCTGCGGCGAAAATTGTCCCGCTCGTCGCCGAGCCTGTCGCTCAAAGGATAGGCGTCGCAAAGGGGAAATTAAAGTCGCCAGTCGATTTAGACGAACATAACGACGAAATAGCGTCTCTCTTTGGCGTCAAACCATGAAACTGCTCCTCGATACGCATATCTTGATTTGGGCGCTTAACGACGATTCGAGATTGTCTAAGAAAGCGAGGAATTTGATTCTGAATCCACGCAACGTCGTTTACTACAGTTCCGTTTCCGTCTGGGAAGTTTCCATAAAGCATGCGCTTCACCCGGAAAACGTTTCGTTTGGCGCGAAAGAATTGACGACGTACTGTAAAGACGCGGGATTTTCGCCGTTGGAACTGCGCGAAGAACATGTTTTCGCGCTGGAAACTCTCGCAAGACCGGACGACGCCCCTAAACATAACGACCCGTTTGACAGAGCGCTCGTCGCTCAAGCGAAAACGGAGAATATGACATTCTTGACTCATGACTTGCTCATTCCGCTCTATCAAGAAGATTGCGTCGTTTGGGTGTGACGC
>CAMZHY010000056.1 GCA_947307005.1 uncultured Planctomycetaceae bacterium | reverse complement strand
CGACGCGCGCGGTTTCCTCTGGTACGAGCGCAAAGACGATCATATCTCGATTCGCGGATACGTCGGCGGGCCGCGCGAGCTCAAAATCCCGGAAAAACTCGACGGCAAGCCGGCGACGGAAATCGGGAATCTCGCCTTCTCCGGTTGTAAAACCCTTGAAAGCGTCATTTTCCCGAAAACGTTAACGTCGATCGACAAAGCCGCGTTCTTCGGTTGCGCGACGCTAAAGTCGGCGCCCCTGCCGGAGTCGGCGAAAGAAATCGGAGCGGCGGCTTTTAACGCGTGCTTCGCGCTCGACTCGGAAGAAGCGTTCCGCGCCCCCGCGCGATTCGGGGGCGCCTCGGCGGCGAAAGTCTTCGGAAAGCCCGGAATGCTCGGGAGTCTCTGGTACGAGATCGACGGCGACGAAATTACGATTCGCGAATGCGCGACTACCGCCGTCTCCCTTGAAATTCCGCGCGAAATCGACGGACGACGCGTCGTCGCGCTCGGGGACGGCGCGTTCTGCGCGAACCCTTATCTCGCGTCGATTACGATTCCGGAAGGAGTAAAGACCGTCGACGCGAACTGCTTTAGAGAATGCAAATTTCTGACTAGAGTCGTTCTTCCGTCTACGGTTGCAACAATCGGAGAATACGCGTTCGCAGGCTGTTCCAATCTCGACGTCTTAACGATTCCGGAAAACGTCGATTCCATCGGACGCTCCGCGTTTCTCGAGTGCGACAGCCTCAATTTGATCAACGCGTTCAAAAAATGCAAACGTTTCGCCGCCAAACCTCTGTACGAATTCTGTCCCGACGGAGTATCGGCAAACGGTTTTCTCTGGTATGAAAAGAGGGACGACGGAATCGCCGTTCGAGGTTCGATCTTCGGTCGATCCGATACGGCGCTAATACAAATTCCGGACGTCGTCGACGGACTTCCCGTCGTCGAAATCGGCGACGCCGCGTTCCTTAACGCGTTGATGATAAGCAAACTCGCGCTCCCCGATACGGTCGCGCGGATCGGCGACGACGCGTTCCGCAACTGTCTCGGACTTTCGCAACTTCGTCTTCCCAAAAATCTGACGACGCTAGGTCGGAACGCTTTTTCAAACGGCAGATGGTTGAAATCGGTCGTTCTGCCGAGCGAAATCGCCGAATTCGCTCCCAGCGCGTTCGACGAGACCGTCGCTCTGTACGCGCAGCAAAACTGCGCGACGTCGGAAAAGCTCAAAGAAAACGGCTATCGGGAATCGGACGCGCTCGAGCAAGAGGATGATTTTGATTTCGACGAAAATGCGGAAACCGGGGGGAATCCCAATTTCAAAATTAGTTCCGACGGCGCCAAGGTAGAAATCACGATCGACAAGAGAAAACTTGAGGAATTTGAAAGACGCCTCAAGAGTTCGACGGCGTCTCGACTCTCGAAATTCTCGAAGCCTGCGGAGCAAAAAGGAACGATTCAGGAGGGCGAATCCGTTTACGGACTCGACAAAGACGGCTCGGGGGTCTTCTTCTACGGAACGAGTTCGGACTCCGCCGAAATCGTCGTCCCCGACAAGGTCGGCGATCGACCGGTCGTCGGACTTGGAAACGTTTCGCTCGCGTCGAAAGAAAAACTCAAGAAAGCCGTCCTTCCCGAAAGTCTGCGAACCATGGGCGGGCATATTTTCCTCGGCAGCGAAAAACTTGAAGAAGTCGCAATCCCCGCCGGGGTCGTCGAGATCGAAGGCGGTCTCTTTGATCGATGTCCTAAAGTCAAACTTGAAGGAACGTTCGACGCAAATCCCGTCTTCGCTGGAATCGACCTCTCCGCCGTCGACGCGAACCCCGACGCGCGCGGTTTCCTCTGGTACGAGCGCAAGGACGACCATATCTCAATTCGCGGATACGTCGGCGGACCGCGCGAGCTCAAAATCCCGGAAGAACTCGACGGCAAGCCAGTGACGGAAATCGGAGAACACGCTTTCTCCAACTGTCATACCCTTAAAAGCGTCGTCTTCCCGAAAACGCTTAAATCGATCGGCGAAGAAGCGTTTCAAGGCTGCGCCTCGCTGAAATCCGCGCCGCTGCCGGCGTCGACGGAGGAAATCGGGACGGCGGCTTTTAGCATGTGTTTCGCGCTCGACGCGGAAGAGGCGTTCCGCGCTCCAGCGCAATTCGGCGGCGTCTCGGCGGCTAAAGTCTTCGGAAAGCCCGACGTTATCGGCATGCTCTGGTATGAGATCGACGGCGACGAAATTACGATCCGCGACTGCGCGACGAGCGCCGTCTCCCTCGACGTCCCGTCTGAAATCGACGGACGACGCGTCGTCGCGCTCGGGGACTACGCGTTCTTTTTGAGCCCTGACCTCGCGTCGATTACGATCCCTGAAGGCGTGACGTCCGTCGGCGCGTTCTGCTTCAGACAATGCATGAGTTTGACTAAAGTCAACCTTCCGTCGACGGTTAAGACGCTCGGTCAACAGGCGTTCGCGTTCTCTCCGAGGCTCGAAATCTTGACGATTCCGGAAAGCGTCGAATCGATCGGACGCGCCGCCTTCATTCAGTGCAACCGTCTCAATTTGATCAACGCGTTCCGAAAGAACGAACGGTTCGGCGGCATGCGTCTCTTCGAGTTCAGCGCCGACGGAGCGTCGGCGGACGGCTACGCGTGGTACGAAAAGAAAGACGACGGCGTCGCCATTCGCGGATACGTCGGCGGTCGCGCCCCGAAGAAAATGTTCATTCCCGACTTTATCGAGAGAATTCCCGTCGTCGAAATCGGCGCCGACGCGTTCAATTTAACCCCGGCGCTGGAGGAACTCGCGCTCCCCGACACGGTCGCGCGAATCGACCACAGCGCGTTTGACTTCTGCCAAGCCCTAAAGCGCGTTCATTTTCCAAGAAACTTGAAGACGCTGGAGGAAGACGCGTTCGCCAACAGTCCCTTGATCAAACCGATCGTTCTGCCCCGCGGAATCGTCGAACTCGGTCCCGACGCCTTCCATCAAGACGTCGTCCTTCGCGCGCCTCATGACTGCGCGACGGCGAAAACGCTCGTCGAAAACGGCTATCAAGAATCGCGCTAACCCCGGCGCGGCGCGACGAAAAAACGCCGGACGACCCCGAAAACAGGGCGTCGTCCGGCGCGTTAAAACCTTTAAGTTAGGGCGCGAATCGTCAGTAAGCGGCTTGCGCTTTTTCTTCTTCGGTCGCCTTCTTCCAAACGAAAAGCGTCCCATGACCGGGGATAATCCAGAAGCCGCCCGCGCGGTCTTCGTCGGTTACGGACTCTTCCGTCCCGTCGACGGGCGAGACGCGCTTGAGCGCGCCGTAGCCCGCGGGCTTGTCGAAAGTAACTTTAACGGAAGCGTCCATGTCCATATTGACGACGAGCGCGGCGAGGTCGTCCCCTTCGCGCGCCTGAAATTCGCCGACGAAAACTTTCGGGGCGTCGTTCGGGTCGAAGCTTCCGTTGTTGGAGCGGCTCGTCTTGAGGTTCGGAAGGACTTTCGTGGGCTTGGCGGGAAGCTGCGGGAGTTTCGGCGCTTCCGCTTGGGTATAGATCGCGTCCATGCCGACGTCGGTCGAGCGGAATTTCTTCAGATACGTTCCGATCGCGCGCGCTTGAACGTTGACGTCGCGCATATAGAGCCATGACAGCGTTTTGCGCCCGTCGCGGTCGATCGGGCTATAGCTCCATCCCAGCGGATAATAGAGGAACCACGTGAGCCCGTCGGCGCCCGCGGCGAGGGGCAGATAGGTCTGCATCGCATATCGCGCCGGGGTCGGGGGCGAGGACTGCTCCATGATGCAGAGGCTGCTCCCGATGTACCAGAAGGGCAGGTCGTATTTCAGCGCGATTTTGCGGACGAGAAAGAGGTCGGTGAAGAAGACGCTGGCGCGGTCCAAATTGCGCATGTCTTCGGAATATTCGAGCATATAGTTGTCGTAGCTCAGAAGCTGCGGCTTGACCTCTTGGACGAAGCGTTCAAGATATTCTTCGAAGGAATACGTCCCCAACTGGGAATCGACGTCGGCGCCGATCGTCGACGCGTAGCCCGGGAAAAGGTTGATATACGCAAGTTTGCCCGGCGCGTACTTCTTAACGGCGGCGACGGCGGTCGCGAGCGCTTTGAACTTGTAGGAGCCCGGCTCGTCGACGAGATTGTATCCGACGACGTTCGGGAGGTCCTTCGTCTCTTCGACGACCTGCTTGATTCGCTCGTCGATCGCGGCGAGTTTTTTCGCAATTTCTTCTTCAGACAGATTACGGTCGTCGAAAACCTCGATTCCCGTCTCGTAAATGCAACGGAGTCCGTTTTTCTCCGCTCCTTTCGCCATCTCGACGGAATTGACGAATCCGGAGAGCGTGAACTCGCATTCGGCGCTCGATTTCATCGCGTTTTCGAGCGTCTGATACTTGCTCATCCAGTCGCCGAGGTGATCCCACGGAAAGACCGGATAGAAATCGGCGGGAATCCGATACGGTTCCAGCCCGAGCGACGCGGCGGTCGCGTTCGGGTCCCATGTCTGAGTCGCCGCATTCTGAGCGAACGCGGAATTCGACGCGGCGACGCCAATCGCGACAAGAAGCGTCGCGCTTAGAAAGGATAAAGAGCGCATGCGTTGTTCCTCAAAGGGTCGAACGCGAACGAAATTCGGCGCCGACCGTCATGGCAAAAATGAAAACGTCGATCGCGGTCAAAAAACGCCGCGACGCGACCTGAAAACGTCATTGTATCGCCGCCGAAAAACGTTTTCAACGCCCTTTCTTTGTCCTTTTCAGGAAAAATCGCAGAAAAGACCTCGACAGAAACCGGCGCCTCGATAGAATATGCTCAATCGACGTGAGTCGGTTTTCCGATCGCGGGGTGGAGCAGTTGGCAGCTCGCGAGGCTCATAACCTTGAGGTCGTAGGTTCAAGTCCTACCCCCGCAATTATGGTCGCATTTAAAACGCGGTAAATGCTTACGTTGACGCCCGCTGAAGGCGGGTCTTATCGTGAGCTGCCGCTCATGCGTGTGTTTTCGCCTCTCGCTGGTCGGTTTGCGAACACGCGACGTCCCGCGTTTTAATGGATTAGACGTCGCCGCCAACGAGCGGCGATCTGTAGTTTTCGCCTGTTCGCCCCTAAGCGTTATCACGCGCCAAGAGGCGAATATTGCGGTCCAGCGCGCTTGCGCTGGGGAGCGCGGGGTGGAGCAGTTGGCAGCTCGCGAGGCTCATAACCTTGAGGTCGCAGGTTCAAGTCCTGCCCCCGCAACTTTACGACGAACGCTCGTCGCGTTTCGTCTCACTTTTTAAGCCGTTCTTATTAGAGCGGCTTTTTTTATACGCCGTCCCGCGCGGACGACGGCGCGTAAGTTCTTTTCAGACCTTAATTCTAGGGAGACGACGGCATGGCGAATCAATCGACGCCTCGCGATTATTTCCACTCGTTCGACGTTCTAAGCGTCGGCGATAAAAAATACGGCTACTATCGCCTCGGCGCGCTGGAAGAACAGGGGCTTGTCAAGCTCTCGACGCTCCCCTACGCGATTCGCGTCCTCCTCGAAGCGACGCTCCGCAACTGCGACGGTTTCTCCGTGACGGAAAACGACGTCAAGAGCCTCGCCGCCTGGACTCCCGACGGGACGCCCTGCGAGATTCCCTTTAAGCCCGCGCGCGTCATTCTCCAAGACTTTACCGGCGTCCCGGCGGTCGTCGACCTCGCCGCGATGCGCTCCGCGATGAAGCGGCTCGGCGGCGATCCGGAAAAGATCAACCCGTTGATTCCCGTCGACGCGGTCGTCGACCATTCCGTTCAGACCGACTACTTCGGCTCGAAAGACGCGCTCGAAAAGAACCTCGCGCGCGAATTTGAACGCAACGGCGAGCGCTACTCGCTCCTCCGCTGGGCGCAGCGTTCCCTCGATAATTTCAGCGTCGTCCCCCCGTCCGTCGGCATTATCCACCAGGTCAACTTGGAATATCTCGCGAAGGTCGTCGCATCGGGCAAAAACGCGGAGTCGGACGCGCAAGGACTCGACGGGATCCTCTATCCCGACAGCGTCGTCGGCACGGACAGCCACACGGTCATGATCAACGGACTCGGCGTCCTCGGCTGGGGCGTCGGCGGCGTCGAGGCGGAAGCGGTCATGCTCGGACAGCCGTACTACATGCTCGCGCCGCAGGTCGTCGGATTTGAACTCAAGGGCAAACTCGCCGCCGGAACGACGGGGACCGACCTCGCGCTCACGATCGTCCAAGCGCTCCGAAAAGAGGGCGTCGTCGGCAAGTTCGTCGAATATTTCGGGGACGGCGCCGATCGCCTCGACGTCGCCGACCGCGCGGTTCTCGCCAATATGGGACCCGAATACGGCGCGACGACCGGCTTCTTCCCAATCGACGCGAAAACGCTGCAATTCCTGCGCGATACGGGGCGCGACGAATCTCAGGTCGCGCTCGTCGAAGCGTACGCGAAAGCGCAAGGGCTCTTCCGCGCTCCCGACGCGCCCACGCCCGCGTACACGAAGGTTCTCACGCTCGACCTTTCGACGGTCGAACCGTCGCTGGCGGGTCCGAAACGCCCGCAGGATCGCGTTCCGCTCGGACAGATGAAGAGCGCGTTCGAAGCGTCGCTTCGCGCCCCGATCAGCGAGCGCGGATTCGCGCTTTCCGACGAAGACTGCGCGCGCAAGGCGACGATCGTCTGGGACGGCGCAGACCGCTCCGCGTCGCCGCGGCTCCCGGAATCGGGGACGGATGAAATCGGACACGGCGCCGTCGTCATCGCGTCGATCACAAGCTGCACGAACACGAGCGCGCCGCGCCTTATGATCGCGGCGGGGCTACTCGCGAAAAAGGCGGTCGCGCGCGGACTCCAGCCGAAGCCGTACGTCAAGACGAGTTTCGGACCCGGCTCGCGCGTCGTCGTCGACTATCTCCGCAAGGCGGAATTGCTCGCCCCCCTTGAGACGCTCGGCTTCAACGTCGTCGGCTTCGGATGCCTCACCTGCATCGGCAACAGCGGCCCCCTCCCCGATCCGGTCGGAAAAGCGATCGTCGACGGCGAACTCGTCGCCTCGGCGGTTCTCAGCGGCAACCGCAATTTCGAAGGGCGCGTCAACCCGCTCGTCAAGGCGAACTACCTCGCGAGCCCGCCCCTCGTCGTCGCGTTCGCGCTCGCCGGGACGACCGATATCGACCTGACGACCGAGCCCGTCGGAACCGATAAAGACGGCAAGCCGGTCATGCTCTCCGAAATCTTCCCGACGAACGAAGAGATCGACGAAATCGCGAAGAACGCGCTCGACGGCAAGACGTACGCCGCCAACTATCGCAACCTCGCCGATTCCAACCCGCTCTGGAACGCGATTTCCGCGCCCGAAAGCGAACTCTACGACTGGAATCTCGACAGCACGTACATCCAAGAGCCGCCCTTCCTCGCCGAAATGACCCGCGACGTTCAGGACCTCGCTCCGATCGTCGGCGCAAGAGCGCTCCTCAAGCTCGGCGATTCCGTCACGACCGACCACATCTCGCCCGCGGGCGCCATCAAGAAGGACTCGCCCGCCGGACGTTTCCTGACGGAGCATGGCGTCGAATTCCGCGACTTCAACAGCTACGGATCGCGTCGCGGCAACGACCGCGTCATGACGCGCGGAACCTTCGCGAATATCCGGCTCCGCAACCTGCTCGCGCCCGGAACCGAAGGAGGCGTGACGAAGTATCTCGGACGCGACGCGAACGACGGGCCGGTCGAGAGCGTCTACGACGCGGCGATGAGATACCGCGCTGAAAACGTTCCGCTCGTCGTGCTCGCGGGCGCGGAATACGGGACGGGGAGCAGTCGCGACTGGGCGGCGAAAGGAACGTCGCTTCTGGGAATCCGCGCGGTAATCGCGTCGAGCTTCGAGCGCATCCATCGCGGCAACCTCGTCGGACTCGGCGTCCTGCCCCTTGAATTCGTCGACGGTCAGAGCTGGCGTTCCCTCGAACTCGACGGAACGGAAATCTTCGATATCCCGACGATCACGCGCGACTTTACGCCGCGCGACGTCATAGAAGTCGTCGCGACCTCGACGGCGCCGGAAACGGCGGGAACGAAGAAGACGTTCAAGGTCTGCGTCCGCATCGACGCGCGCGTTGAACTCGACTACTATCTCAACGGCGGCGTTTTGCAAACCGTATTGCGCCAGCTTCTTACGCGCTGAAACGCGCGCCTAACGACTTAGCGCCGTACCACGCCGCCTCAAAGCCGAGAAAACAGGCTTTGAGGCGGTTTTCTTTTGCGAATTTTCACAGTCTTAAAAACGCGGCGACGCAAAAAATAACGACCGCGTTTCCCAAACCAACCGTCGCGACGTCATTCCAAATGACGTCGCTGTCAGTGACGTCGGCGATCTTATCGGCGTCATTGACAACGACGCCATAATAGGATTTTTTCCCGATTTTATAAAAATTTCACCGATTTTTCCTTTTCTAGTTCTGCTCTTATTGACGCTTTCCGATTCGCCGTTATCATGCCGACTGTTTTGTCCAAATCATAACCCAAATATCCAAATGTCACTTTTAATGACATTTCACGAAATACACTGGAGACGTTCACGATGAAGAAGCTCTCGCTCCCCGCTCTTGCCGAAACGGTCGTTACGCGGCGCAAAAAGCGGAACATGACGCAGGCGCAGCTCGCCGAGAAGACGGGAATCCATCGCGGCGTCCTTTCGCGACTCGAGTCGCGCGACTTCACGCCGTCGATCGACCAACTCCAGACGCTGGCGGAAGTTCTGAACTTCGATCCGGTCGAGCTCTTTGTCGACGAGAGCGCGACTTCGGCTGTCGAGATGGATCGCCCGTACAAGATCGCGGTCGCGGGAGCGGGCTACGTCGGGCTGTCGTTGGCGACGCTATTGTCGCAGCGCAACAAAGTCGTCGTGGTCGACGTCGTTCCGGAAAAGGTCGAGAAACTCAATCAGTTTGTTTCGCCGATCGGGGACGAGTATATCGAACGTTACTTTGCGGAGGCGCGAAAGGGTGAACGAAAACTCAACCTGACGGCGACGACCGACGGCGCGTCGGCTTACGCGGGCGCGGACTTCATCGTCGTCGCCGCGCCGACGAATTACGACCCGAAACAGAACTTCTTCGACTGCTCGCACGTCGAGAGCGTTCTCAAGCTCGTCAAGGACGCGACGGCAAATCGCGAGATCAAGCCGACCGTCGTGATCAAATCGACGGTTCCCGTCGGGTTCACGGTCCATATCCGCGAGAAACTCGGGATGGACAATATCGTCTTCAGTCCCGAGTTTTTACGGGAATCGAAGGCGCTCTACGACAATCTCTACCCGAGCCGCATCGTCATGGGACGCGACGAAGGAACGGACGAATCCGCGCGCGTTTTCGTTAGGCTGCTCCAGCAGGGCGCGCTCAAGCCGCAGATTGAAACGTTGTTCATGGGCTACACGGAGGCGGAGGCGACGAAGCTTTTCGTCAACGCGTACCTTGCGCTGCGCGTCTCCTATTTCAACGAGCTGGACACGTACGCGGAGGTCAAAGGGCTCAATACGGCGTCGATCATTAAGGGCGTCTGCCTCGACCCGCGCGTCGGCGATTTCTACAACAACCCGTCCTTCGGCTACGGCGGATACTGTCTCCCGAAAGACGCGAAACAGCTTCTCGCGAACTATCAAGACGTGCCGGAGAACCTGATTCACGCGATCGTGGAGAGCAACCGCACAAGAAAAGAGTTCATCGCGGACCGCGTCCTCCAAAAGGCGGAATATTACAGCTACACGGACGAGGGCTACGACGTCGACCGCGAAAAATCGGTCGTCGTCGGAGTCTACCGTCTCGCGATGAAGAGCGGCAGCGATAATTTCCGCCAGAGCAGCGTCCAAGGCGTCGTAAAGCGCGTCAAAGCCAAGGGCGCCGTCGTCGTGATTTACGAACCGACCCTAGAAGACGGCTCGACCTTCTACGGGAGTCTTGTCGTCAACGATCTGAAAAAGTTCAAGAAAATGTGCGGCTGCATCATCGCCAACCGCTACGACGACGCGCTCGACGACGTCGAGGAGAAAGTCTATACGAGAGACCTCTTTAGAAGAGATTGAAAGAAACGAACGCGCCTTTCCGGCAAATACGAGGAGCCCGTCGACGACCTATCGCCGCCGACGGGCTCTTTGCTTTTACTCGCCGTTCCTCGTTTGTCCCGCCGTTTTTTAACGTCTGCGCTTCTTGGCAGGCGCAGTCTGCGACGAGAATTCTTGAAAAAGTGTCAAAAACGGCTCAAAAATCATTGAAAAAATGTCACGCCATGTTGCGACAACTCAACTAGACTCGAGAAAAAACGAGCGACGGCGTGAGTATTCCGTTTATGGATCGCATCCGAGGTAGCGAAAATCTTCGCTACTTTTCGCCGTCGTCGTCCGTTTTGACGTTCTTCTTCACGAAATCAATCGCCAGCCCGGTCGCTTTAGCTCCGTCGGGGCCCCAGAGACCGTGTCCGGCGCCGGGGAATTTGACGAGGGTCGCGTCCGGGAACGTTTTCACGGCGTGAACCGAATAGGAGATTGGAACGAGCGTATCCTCGGTTCCATGGAGAATGAGAACCTTGCGCTTGTAGTTCGCGAGCAGTTCGTAAATATCGATCGAAAGCGCGTCGGCGTTGTAGATTTTACCAAGCGTCAAGCCCATGACGTCCATCGTTTCGGGCGCTTTGTCAAGATCGGGCGTTCGTCTTCGGGCGTCGTCCGGAATCACGTAGGCGGGGTAGACGGCGATCAGCCCGCGGACGTCGTCGGGTCGCGTCGCGGCGACGTAGGACGAAACGAACCCGCCTTGGCTTTCGCCGAGCAGAAAGATATTCTCCGCGTCGATCTCCGGCGTCTTGGCGATCGCGTCGAGAACGACGCTCAGGTCGGCGGCTTCCGTAAGAACGGACATTTCCGTCGTCTTGCCGTCGCTTTTGCTCCCGCGTCCGCCGCCGCAGAAGTCAAACGCGCACGCCGCGATCCCCCGCTCCGCCATCGCAGGGCAGTAGCTCCTCTCGTAGCCCGAATAATTCCCGCCAAAACCATGCGAAATGATAACGGCGGGAACCGGCTTGTCGCTTTCGGGAAGATACAGGACGCCGACGATCTTCTTGCCGTCGCGGAAAAACTCGACGTCCTTCTTTTGAAAGGAAAACTTCTCGGAGGACGTCTCGTCCTTCGTCTCCTGCGCGCACGCGCAAATTTTGCAACTAGCAAGCGCGACTAATACGACCAGCAAGCTATACGCAAGTTTCATCATAGCGTTTCTATCCTTGGCGTTTATAAGGGGTAAAGGGCGACGGAACGCGCTACTCTTCGGCGTCCGTCGGTTCAATTTCTTCAAGGGGCGCGTCCGGATCGAAGTCCGTCGTTTCGATTTCCTCGAGGGAAACGTTCAGTTCGGCGTCGACTTTCGCGCGATAGCGCGCGTCGAAATTGTCCGCGATCGGCGACCGCGCGGAGATTGTCAGCGTCGTTTCGCCCGGTTTGAGTCCCGTAAAACGAAAAACGACGTCGAACGGGGAGCCGTCCATTTCCGCATGTCGCGGGTTGCCGTACACTCGGGTTTGTGTGGCGGCGAGAACGTCGGGGTCGTCGATTTCAATGGAAAACAGGGGACCGCCGCCGTCGAAAGAACTGAAAGAGAGCGTCGCGCCTTTCCTGTCGCTTTCCGTACTCTTCACGTCGCTCTCCGTACTCTTCACGTCGCCTTCCGAACTCTTCCCGCCGCAGCCGATAAACGCCAGCGCGGACGCAAAGGCGAAAAATATGGCCGTAAGTCTCTTCATGACGTCAACCTTTCTCTCGCAAGGCGCCGCGCAACGTTTTAAACGTCGAATCTCGACGCCGTTAAAACTGTTCGCCATCTCGATTCTTGACGACGGTCGGACAGTTCTCGACAATCCACTGGCGTCGGGGACAGTTTTTGTCGTGGTCGCAAACGATCCCGCACGCTTGCAGGTGCGAATAGATCGTGATCGCGCCGACGTAAAGAAACCCGCGCTTCTTCAGGTCGGCGCCGATCCTCGCGGAAAGCCCGTTGGAAACGGGAATCGCGCCGGAATCGTGACCGCGATAGAGGATCGTCTTTCCGTCCGAATAGCGCCAGAAGTAGTCGCAGAACGAGCCGAACTCGTCGCGAGTCTCGCAAGCGCGCCGCGCGTTGTTAATGATCGCCTCGACCTTACGACCGGAGCGAATCATCCCCTCCGTCGCCAGAATCCGCGCGACGTCGGCGTCGTCGTATCGCGCGATTTTATCGAAATCAAACCCGTCGAAACATTCCCGAAAAATCGCGCGCTTCTTGAGCATCAGCCCCCAACTCAACCCGCACTGGAGACATTCCAGCGACAGATGCTCGAACATCGTCCGATCGTCATGGACGGGAACGCCCCATTCGGAGTCGTGATACGCCCGATGAAGCGCGTC
>CAMZHY010000055.1 GCA_947307005.1 uncultured Planctomycetaceae bacterium | reverse complement strand
ACGTCAAAAACAAGGCTTTCGAACTGGCGGGAACGTCCCGCGCCGTTTCCGGAATGTTGCTTTACGCGCAAACCGACGACGAGGCGCCCCTCGACCACACGTATCAGATGAGTGGAAACAAAATAAGCGTTAAGACGCTCGATATGAACTGCGAATTCTCTAAGATCGCCGAGCAGTTGAATAAGATCGCGTCGGAGCAATTAGGAGTCGTAGCGTAAAGAGAGCGCCTACAAACGTTTCCCCATCACAGGTAAAACGTCATATACGTCGGCATGCAGACGACTCCATCGTTTAACGCAGAGATTTTTCGGATGGATAACGCAAGAGTTTGGCGATTCTTTCGACAAAGCGCTGGTTTAATTTGCTCTCGAAATACCATTAAGCGCTAGTTTGACGTCCTCGTCAAATGCCATTAAGCGCTGGTTTACGTTCCGTTGTCGGTGATTGGCGAGAAAGTCGTCCAATACGAAAGGCTCTTTCGGAGTCTGGACTTGCCTCTTGTCGCTTGTCTATTCGACGTCGCCTCGTTACAATAAAAGCGCAAGGCGACGCTCCGCGTCGTCGAAGTATCGGTCCTTTTTCGGAGTTCCTTATGAATAATATTCTCATGTCGTCGTTTCCGAGGCGCGCTGCGCTTCTTTTGTTTTTTTCTGGCGTTCTTGCGACGTCGGCTGTCTGCCAAGCTCAAAACGTCGAGTCGATCTCTCTTAAATTCGACGCCCCGCAGACGCCCATTTTGATCTGCGCCAACGGCGAGGCGCGCGCGACTCAGCTTCAAGCGTTTGACGTCGACGTCATGCCCGATTCCGTTCTTCTGACCGTTTCCGAGCCGAAGTATATCGCGCGGATCGAAGCGCGATTCGCGGACGTTATCGTCGGAAGTTTCGACGCGAACGGCATGTTCGACGTCGACTGGAACCGCCCGACCATGCCGACGCAGATTCCGATCCCGATTAAGGGCAAATCTCTCTTTGAGTCGGGGGGCGAACTTTCAATTTGGGCGGTTCCCTCGGAACTCGCGGGTCCGGAAACGACCGTCGAAGTCGGCGTCAAATGGGTTAAGATCGGCGATCAGACTCTCCCCTGCTCCGCCGCGCCGCTAGAATACCGCTTCGGCGTTCTCGTCCGCGATTCCGGCTGGGACGAGAAGTCGAAAGGACTCTTAGATAATCTCTTGACGATCAGGAAGGCGCCGGGGGACGGAACCGTTCAATATCGCATCCCGGCGCTCGCGCAGACGCCCAAGGGCGTTCTTCTCGCCGTTTATGACGCGCGATGGAACGGACTCCGCGACCTCCCCGCCGATATCGACGTCATGTGCAGTCGCAGTCTCGACGGCGGCAAGACGTGGGAGAAAATGCGCCCCGTCATGGACTTCAAGGGGGACGATCCCGTCAAAGAGGGCGTCGGCGATCCGTCGATTCTCGTCGATCCAGAAACGGGCCGCGTCTGGGTCGCCGCCGTCTGGGGACACGGCGGGCTGGGATGCTGGACGTCGCAGCCGGGGCTGAAGGTCGGCACGTCGCCGCGCTTCGTCCTCTGCTATAGCGACGACGACGGGCTCACATGGAGCGAGCCTCGCGACATTACGAACGAAACCGCGCCCGGAAAAGATTGGCGCCATTTCTATCAGGGGCCGGGGAACGGAATCGTTCTCCGCGACGGCAAGCTCGTCTTCCCCGCCCAGTTCGCCGACGCCGAGGGCGTCTGGTATTCCACGCTGATCTGGAGCGACGACAAGGGCGAGACGTGGCATGTCGGAACCGGCGCGCATAAAATGACGTGCGAATCGCAGCTCGTCGAACTGAGCGACGGCTCGATCATGATGAACATGCGTCATTTCACAGACAAATTCCGCGCCGTCGCGACGACGAAAGACCTCGGCGAAACTTGGACGGAACATCCGACCTCCGGCAAAACGTTGATCGAGCCCGTCTGCCAAGCGAGTCTCATTCGCGTCAAATCGACCGTCGACGGAGACGACGCCGACCTTCTGGCATTCATGAACCCGAAATCGCAAACCAATCGCGTCGATATGACGCTCCGTCTCAGCGACGACGAGGGCGCAACGTGGTCCCGCGAGCTCACGCTCTACCGTCCCCAATGCGCTGGATATTCCGCGCTGACAAAAATCGACGACGAGACGCTCGGCGTCCTTTATGAAACGCTCGGCGGGCTGATCTTCCAGCGCGTTAAACTCTCGGATATTCCTGAGGTAAAATAAGTTCCCATCGTCTTTTCCATAAAACAACCCGGGCGCGCCCAACTTGAGGACGCGCCCGGGTTTATTTTGTCAAAAGTCGCAAACGCCAAGGTTGCGACTCGAAGATCGAGAATCAGTCGGTCTCGCCGTTCGCGGCGACGACCGCCTGCATCTTACGCCAGAAGCGGAAGATCAAAAAGCTGCCGACGACGGCGACGGCGAGCAGAATCGCGCCGAAAACGATCTCGCCGTAAAGGAACGCGCCGACGCAGAAGAGCGCCGAATAGATCGCGACGCATCCGATCACGCTGCAGAGAATCCCAAGGGGAACGCTCCATCGGTCGTTCGCGCCGATTAGTTCGACCCCGTCTTTCGCCGCGTCGTCGTAAACCTTCTTCCAGCCGGGACCGCCCGCGCGCGTCTTGCGAACAAACTCGCGCAGCGTCTCTTTATCGTCGGGCGGCGTAAGGAACGTCACGACGAGCCAGCCGACAGTCGTCAGCGCGACGCTTGCGACAAGTTGAATGCTCGAATTCGCCATCAGGGATCCTTCCGGGAACTTGTGGAACTGGAAGAAACACGCGATCGGAAGCGCGAAGCACATCGCCGCAATCTCGCTGTACGCGTTCAAACGCCACCAGAACCAGCGCAACAGGAAGAGAAGCCCCGTCCCCGCGCCGATAGAGAGGATAATCTGGAACGCGCCGAGCGCGCTCTCAAGGAAAACGGCGACGTAACAGGAGAGGATCATGAAGATTACCGTCCAAACGCGTCCCCACAACACAAGTTTCTTTTCCGACGCGTCTTTGTTAATGAATCTCTTGTAGAAGTCGTTGACCATGTAAGACGACCCGAGGTTCAGGTGCGTCGCGATCGTCGACATATACGCGGCGAAGAGGGACGCGACGACGATTCCAAAAATTCCGGGAGGAAGGAGCGTCATCATCGCGGGATACGCCATGTCGTTGGCGACCTTGTCGGCGGGAATGTTCGGGAACGCGGCGGCCAGCGATTCAAGATTCGGGAAGACGATAATCGACGCGAGCGCGACGAGAATCCACGGCCACGGACGAACCGCGTAATGGCAGAAGTTGAAGAAGAGCGTCGCGCCGACCGCGTGCCCCGGCGTCTTCGCCGCGAGCATACGCTGCGCCGTATAGCTTCCTCCGCCTGGCTCCGCCCCAGGATACCACGCGCTCCACCATTGGACGGCAAGCGGGACGACGAGGAGCGTAACGACCGCCGTGGGATCGTGGAAATCAGGCAGAAAAGAAAGCTTGCTCGCGACCGCTTCGTTGGAAATCAGCGCGTGAAGTCCGCCGACCTCGGGGAGGTTCACCGCGACGACCGCCGCCGCGATACTGCCCGCCATCGCGATGATGAAGAGCACAAAGTCCGCCCAGAGAACGGCGGAAAAACCGCCGATCATCGTAAATAGGACCGTCACGGTTCCCGAGATCAGGAGCGTCTGCATCTGCGTAAAGCCGAGCATAACGCCGAAAATCTTGATAATCGCCAGCGTGACGTTCGCCATAATAAGCGTGTTGACGCACAGTCCCAAATACATGGTGCGGAATCCGCGAACAAACGCGCCGGACGCGCCGCTGTAGCGCGTTTCGTAGAACTCGATGTCCGTCATAACGCCGAGTTTACGCCACAGTCTCGCGAAAATAAAAACCGTCGTCATCCCCGTTGGCAAAAACGCCCACCAAGCCCAGTTGCCGGCGACCCCGTTTTTGCGAACGATGTCCGTAACGAGGTTCGGCGTGTCGGCGGCGAAAGTCGTCGCCACGAGAGAAAAACCTAGGAGCCACCACGGAGCCGAACGTCCGGAAAGGAAGAACTCGGACGAGTCTTTACCCGCTTTGCGCATGGCGCGCCAGCCGATGTAGAGCGTCGATAAAAAAAAGAGCGCCAGCACGGCGTAGTCGATTGTATGAAGATGTGACATTATAGTTTGTAGGATGAAAAGAGGTCAAAGTCGCGGGAAGGCGGCGCGTCGTTCGCGGCGCGACGCCTTCCGTTCGTTCGATGAAAACCGGCGTCACTTATTGGAGACGCGGAACGCCCACGTTCCGGAGCCGATCTCGAAGTAGGCGGCGTCGTCGCGCGCCCCTTCGATCTTCTTCGCGTCGTCGGCGCCCATGAGAATCTCGAGCGTCTGGTTGGCGTCGCAAGGAATGATCGCAGTCGCCGTCGTGTTGAAAGGAACTTGAATCAGGTACGTCGTCTCGCCCTTTTCAGCGTCAACGTTCCACGAGGAAATGATCCGACCGTAAGGCGTGACGATCGACGCGGCGACGCCCTTGAGCGGTTCAAAACCCGGCGCGGCGATCTCGTTCGGACGCGTCTTCGGCTCGACGACGAAACGCTTGAACGCGACCGTTTCCGGCGTCGCTTCCGCGACGACGACATCGGGCGCGCCTTCAAGCTTCACGCCCGCGAGCGACTGATAGAACCACGCGCTGAAATCGCCGAACATGATATGGTTCCGCGACGAGCCTTCGTTCCAGTCTTCCCAAAGCGTCCCCGCGCCGCGTTTGATCCAGTCGGACATGGCGGGCTTCGTCTCTTGGAGGAGCATTTGAAGCGCAAGGTCGGTTCGACCGTTTTCGGAAAGCGTTCGAAGAATGTACTTGGCGCCCAAAATACCGACGTCAAAGTGTCCGTCCGCCTTCTCGATATTTTCAACGAGCCGGTCGAAGACCGCTTTCTGATCCGCCTCCGGAAGCGTTTTCGTAAATCCTTGATGAATCGCGCAGCTCTGCGACGTCTGGCTGTTGATGGAATAAACGCCGTCGCCCTTGTAGAGTTCCTTGTTGTAGTCGGCGCGAATCTTTTCCGCAAGCGCGGAATACTTCTCAAAATCGTCCGTCTTGCCGAGAACCTTCGCCGTCTGCGCGACGATCTTCGTATCGAGATAGTAATATCCCGACGACGTCACGACCGTCGGCGTGTTCGTCTTCGCGAAGACCCAGTCGCCAAGCCCGTGGTCGATGAGACCGTTCCCGTGCGCGCGCGACGTCATGTAGTCGACGTATTTCTTCATCGCTTCGAACGAATCTTCGAGTATCTTGACGTCGCCGCGGTAGACGTAAACGTACCACGGAATCAGCACGAGAGACGAATCCCACGCGGGACCGTTCCCCCAAGGATAGCCCCAGTCGCCGGAAGGAACGATACCGGGCAGATTTCCGTTCGGGCGCTGCTCGTCGACAAGGTCGTCGATCCATTTTTCGTAGCCCGCGGTGTTCTCGAAGTTATACTGCGCGAGTTCGCAGGCGAGCTGCGCGTCGCCGGTCCAACCGTTCTTTTCGCGGTGCGGGCAGTCGGTCGGATAACCGGCGACATAGTTGTTGCGATAAGATTCGAGCGTCGCCGTTTGGAGCGCGTTGAGAAGCTCGTCGCTACAGGAGAAGTCGCCGACTTCCGCGAAGCCCGTGTTGACGCGTATCCCGATGAAATCAGACGCCTCCGGCGCATGGCTCAGACCAGAGACCTCGATATACTGATAGCCGTTGTACGTAAAGCGCGGTTCGAAGAATTCTTCCTCTTCGCCGTTGCAGAAGTAGAAGTCGGTCTGGAACCCGCCCTTCATGCCGGTCATGTACGCGGGCGTTCCTTCCATAAAGTGCTGGTCGATATCGTGGCGTTCGATCTTGCCGGAATCGACGACGCGCTCCGAATATCGGAACCGAATAACGTCGCCCTTCTTCTGCCCCTTGATGCGAACGCGCGCCCAGCCCGCGCTGTTGCGCCCCATGTCGACGACGTAAAGCCCCGGCTCGACTTCCTTGACGCTCTTCGCCTCATACATGTCCGTAACGCGCGAAACGTCGTTCTTCTGCGCGACGACCTTCGGATTGCCAAGAGGCGCGGGAACGACGACGGCGGATCCGAGAATCTCGCGATTCCACGCGCCGTCGACGATTTCGCCCTGACGAACGCAGTCGAAGAGAACGGGGCTCGTCGAGTAAGTCCAGCTCGAATCCGTCGCGACGCTTTCGGTGGTTCCGTCGTCGTAGGTCAGCTTAAGCTCGGCGCGAACGCGCGGGAAATCGCGCCACGGCGCCGCGTCGAAGTTCCACGTCACGATTGAACGAACGTCGTACCAGCTGTGTCCGAGAAGGATCTGAAGCTCGTGCGATTTCTCGGTCGAGGCGAGGTAGTTCGTCACGTCCATAACGTTGTAAAGGAGTCTCCGGTCGTATCGCGTAAAGGACGGAGTCAGAAGCTGCGGTTGAACCTTCAAACCGTCGACGTAAGCTTCGAAAACGCCCGCCGCGCAAACGACGAGGTAGGCGCTCGCGATCTGTTTGTCCGCGTTCGTTTCAAAACTCTTCTGGAACGCGGGGGAAAGCGTCTCGGTCCGACGGCGAAGCTTGCCCCACGGCGCCGAGTCGAGCGCCTTTTCGTCGTTTTCGGAAAGGAACGACGCGCGGGACGCGTTCGCCCAGCTAGAGTCGTCGAAACCGGGATTGTTCCAAGATTGAGGACCTTCAAGCCCGGCCTTCCACGTCGCGTCGGTTCCGACCTCGCAAACGACGTCGGTCGGTTTGCCGAACCGGTTCGGCGTCGGAAGGTTGGAAGGCGCGTTCGACTTGTCGAGTTCGCGAACGACGAGCTTCGCGATCAGCGCGCTCGGATAGAGCGTTCCGTCGCCGAATTTCGTATCGTTCGGGTTCTTCGTGTCGTTCGCGACCGCAATCGCGATAAGGTTCTTCCCCGGAACGAGATACTCGGAAACGTCGATCGAACGCAACTGATCCGGATTGTAGACCATCCCGATCGTGAAGCCCGCGCGTTTGCCGTTGACAAAGATTTCGCACTTCTGGCAGGCTGCGTAATAAATAAGCGCGCTCAGGTTCTGCTCGTCGAAATCGCGTTGCGGACGGTCGATCGTAAATTCCTTACGGAAATACTCGACCGCGTAGCCCGAATTCGTCTCCTTCTCCTCGGCGGCGGCGATCCATCCGGCGCCGGAAAGATCGACGTCGGGACGGTATTCTTCAGGCTGCGCGATCCATTCGCCTTTCCAATCCTCGGGTTTCATCACGCCCTGAACCCAAGTCGACGGACGCGACCAAAGGGACGCGTGGTTCTTCTCGTCCCAGACGCGAACCTTCCAGAAATATCGCGTCAGGCTCTGGAGCGGCGCGCCTCCGTAAGGGACGAAGTTCGACTCGTCCGACGCGACTTTCCCGGAATCCCAGAGGTCGCCTTCGTCCGCGTTCAGTTTCTCAAGACTGGACGCGACGAGAACCTGATACGCCGACTGCTTCTTATTGCGCAAATTCTCGTCGAGCGAAGAGGAAGACCACGTCAGTCTCGGATTCGCCGCGTCGACGCCCGTCGGCTGAACACGCCCCTCGACGCGAACCGCTTTGACAAACGGAAGCAGCGCCTGCTGTTCGGGTGGAATAATCACGGTCGCCCTCGCGGGAGACGTTCCAAGCGCGACGGCGAGCGTCAGCCCGATCAGAACGACGCGAGCGACGACGGTCAATGAACGTTTCATGCTTCAATCTCTCCTATGAAAATCTACGCGAGACGCGCGTCGCCGCCTAAAGCAGCTTGCGCGCCTTGATTTCTAAGTATTTGTTCACGAGCGGCGCCGTCGCGTCCTCGGGAAAAACGTCGAGCGAAAGCGCGCCGCGCGCTTCGAGATACGCGAGCGTCCGACGACGCCAGTTGAGGACTTCGGACGCCGCGCCCGCTTGGAAGAACGCGTCTTCCGGCGAATTCGACTCGATGCGCCCGTCTTGTCGGAAGAGGCGCTCCAGTTCGTCGACGGGATCCGCCTCGCGATACTGCTTCGCCCAGAGCGCGAGTCTGTTCGACGCTTCGACCGCTTTCGAATTGATCCCCGCGCCGGAGGACGCGCGCGCCCCCTCCTCCATCTCGTCGAAACGCTCGACCGCGTCGAAAAGGGAACGTTCGCGCAAGAAAAGCCCCAGCGGCAGGTGCGCGCCGCAAAGTCCCGTCATGAACGATTGAATCTGTTCCGCGTTGCGCTGATCAAGAATATTCGTCGCCAAAACGACGAGCGCGCGCTTCGACGCATGTCTTTTGAGGTACGCGAAAGCGCGATCGTACCGCGACTCGACGCGCTCCGGAAAAACGTCGAACACGCCGCGAATAAGCGAGTTCATGTGCGACGCGCCCCCCTTCGGCGGCACGAAAACTTTGACGTCGTCCGAGAAGACGATACATCCGACTTCGTCCCCTTGCCGAAGCGCGATGTACGCGAGCGCGAGCGTCGCGTTGAGCGCATTGTCGAAAAGCGTAATCCCGTTGGAGCGGTTCATCGTCATGCGCCCCGCGTCGAGCGCGATGATGACGCGCTGATTGCGAACCGTCTGGAAATCGCGAACGATCAGCTTGTTATGACGCGCCGTCGCCTTCCAGTCGATGAACTTATATTGATCGTCGAGCGTGTAGTCGCGCAGACGCTCGAATTCGGAATCTTGACCGATGCGACGCGTTCGACGCACGCCTTGCAGAAGAAACTGGCTCTTTCTCGCGACGAGCTCTTGCCGCGACAGTTGACAGAGGTTTGGATAAACGCGGAACGTCGAAGCGCACGGAATCCGCTTGTATCGCCGCCAGAATTTTAGCGCGCCGCTAAAGCGCAGACAAACAAACTCGAACTGAAAGACGCCGCGACGATTCCAAAGAAGACGGTATTCGAACGTCTCGCTCGATTTCGCCGGAATCGTTCGACGCGTAAAGAACGCGAAATTCTTACGAACGTCGATTTCGTCCGCCTCTTCGGGACGCGCCGCCAGCGCGTCGATCTTCGCAAGAGGCGGCATGGACTGCGCGTAAGGACTGGAATCGTCGACGACTTCGCAGCTCGTTTCACGATTCGACGCGTTCGAAACGATAAGGGTCGTCTCATGAGGGCGTCCCAACGCCGCGACTTCTTCCGTCTGTCGGACGACCGAAACGGCGCGCCCCGTCAAGAGAACGCTCAACCAGTCCGCCGCGAGCGCAATGACGACGACCGCGTCGACAAAGAAAACGAGCGCCTCGGGAAAACCTCCTTCGAAAACGAAACCAAACGCGGCGCCGAGCGTCGCGACGGCGAAAAGAGCGATCGCGCGCGGGGTCGGATACGTCTTAAACGCCCATCCGACGACGACAAAAAGCAGAAATAAGGCTGGAAAGACGAGATATAGCGAACGTTCAAACAACCCTCGCGCAATTTCGACGATCATAATCAACTCCAGCCGCAGACGTTACGTCGCCGCGCTTCTAGTCAAGGCGCGGCAAGCGCGACCGTCCGCCCATCTTGAGCGAGAGCGACCAAACGACGCGCTTCTGTTCTCACTTTGCACTATTTTAAGCGCCCAGCGCGTCGCGTCAAATTCTCGACGCGTTTTTTCGTAGGTTTTCGGAAAAAAGGAAGAAAAGAAACCCGAAACCGTCCAGAGACCGACGGCGAAACGACGTCAAGAAATGGAGACGCGCGCCAAAACGGGAACGTTCGGCGCGCGACGGCGATTTGACAAATAACCCCAAGACGAGGCGCGGCGCTAAAATCAGAGCGCGGCTTTCGCGATTTCGACGATCTTGTCGAAAGCGGCGGGATCGGCGACGGCGACGTCGGCGAGCATCTTGCGGTCGAGAACGACGTTCGCCTTCTTCAGACCGTTGATGAATTCGCTATAACGCAGTCCGCGCATACGGACCGCGGCGTTGATGCGGATGATCCAGAGGCGACGGAAATCGCGTTTCCGAGCGCGACGGTCGCGAGTCGCGAAAACGTCGGCGCGAAGCACGGTTTCCTTTACTGTGCGCAGAAGCTTGCTGCGACCGCCTCGGAACCCCTTGGCGCGCTTGAAAAGACGATTCTTGGCGCGACGACGCGCTGAACCTTTAGTAACTCTCATTCCAATATTCCTTATAACGTTACGTTTTTATCGGGTCAGTCGATTCCAAGTTCGCTAACGACCGGAACCGTTCGCGTCTGACGGCGACAATTCGACGAAAATCAGGTCCCGCGCTCCTCTGTCGGATACTGCGGCGTTCACGACCAGTTTTCAGAAACCGAACGACTGCTCCCGCGCGAAACGAAACAGAAGTCGGACGTTTGACGGCGACGTCGCGCCGTCTGAGATTCGAATCAAAGACCGCCCTTGCCGAGCGCCTTAATGATTCTCTTGGCTTCGACCGTATCGACCGGATCGGTGCCGCGGAGGTTGCGAACACGCTTGCTCGTCATACGCCACGCGAGGTGGCTCGTGCCGCTGTGGCGATGCTTAACTTTGCCGTTAGCGGTGACGCGAAAACGTTTAGCAGCTCCCTTATGAGTTTTAATCTTAGGCATTTGAGGCCCTTTGCTCCATAAAAGTTGCTTGACGACTCGACGCTCGCGTCCTGAAACGCTCGCGCCGTACAAACCGCGTTCTCCAAGACGACGCTCGCGCGACGAATGGGAATAACGCAGGGTTCTATTCTAATTCAGAAACGCGTCCTAACAAGGGGCGCATGGAAAAATTATCCATTTTAACCGACGCGGACTGCGTCGAATTAAATCAAATAGTAGAGCGAAAAGAAATGCATCACGCTCCCCGCCAGCACGAAAACATGCCACGCGACGTGCATCCAACGAATCTTAACGACGAAGAATACGCAACCGAGAGTGTATAAACCGCCCCCGAGTAGAAGAAACGTCCATGAAACGGTCGGCAACGCTTCGTACAGTTGCGGCGCGACGAGAACGCCAAACCACCCCATCGCAAGATAAAGGATTAAGTTAAACCGCGACGCTTTGTAGGCGTACACCGAAAAGGACACGATTCCTACGACCGCCAACGCCCAAATCGTCCCGAAAACCCACCAGCCTTGACCGCCGTAAATCGGACCAAGACAGTACGCCGAGTAGGTCCCGGCGATGAGGAGGAAGATCGCCGAATGGTCGAGACACGCGAAAACGCGCTTCGCTCCGCAACGCGCCAAAGAATGATAGAGCGTCGAAACGAGGTACATAATCACAAGCGTAGCGCCGAAAAGCGTATACCCGACGACGTAGCCCGCCGTCTCGCCGTCCGGCGCCCGCGTCGCGGCGCGAACGATGAGCAAAACGAGCGCCGCGATCGCCAGAAGCGCGCCAATCCCGTGCGTGATCGCGTTGACAATCTCCTCGCCAAGCGTGTAAGAGGGTAAAACAATCCGATGAGGTTTGACCTCGGACGTCGTTAAAAGCTCTCGCGCCCCAGTCAGAGTCGGAACGTTGGCGGCGCTCAATTGCAATTCCTTATCGTTCATCGTTGTTCAGGATTTTTTAAGGGATAATTTTAAGCGCCCGCATCCAATTCTCGCAATTCTTATTCCACTGAGCGGCGACCCCGCGATCGCTGCGGATTCCATAACCGTGACCGCCGGAAACCGGAATATGCAGTTCGCATGGAACTCCTAATTCCTTTAGCTTAATGTAAAACCGCGCCGCGGCCGCGCCCCGATTGGCGTCATCGTTGGCGACCGAGATAAAGAACGGCGGCGCGTTCTTGTCGAGGTAAAGCTCGCCGGAAAGCTTGGAATCCGCCGAATAATCCTTTTCGTCGTCCATGAGATACGCGGGATAAATCGGAATCGCGAAGTCAGGACGCGCGCTGAGTTTATCGGCGTCGTCGATCGGATCGTACGTCTTAACGTTGTAATCTAACGCGGCGGCGACGGTCAAACGACCGCCGGCTGAAAAACCGAGAACGCCGATCTTGCGAGGATCGATCTTCCATTCCTCGGCATGCGCGCGGGTCAAACGGATCGCGCGCTGCGCGTCTTGCAGCGGCGCCCAGTGTTTCGGAAGCCCCTCGCGACGGGGAACGCGGTATTTCACGACGACGGCGGAAACGCCGACGCTGTTGAGCCACTCGGCAATCTCCGAACCTTCGTGATTATAGGCGAGAATCGTAAAGCCGCCGCCCGGAAAGATTACGACGCAGGCGCCGTTGGGATTCGGCGCGGGATAGAACGCAAGGGTCGGAATCGACACGGCGCTCACGCGAACGATCGGCGGCGTTTCTTTGCCGGGCTCCCACTTCTCGTCTCCGAGACCGTCGGGAACGCCTCCCGGAGGGACGTCGGGCCAAAGATTAAGCGTTTCGGCAGGCGCCGCGACATACTGAGCGACGGATTCAGGAACGCCCGTCGGCTCGCTTGCCGAGACGGAAACGGTCAAACACGCGACAATAAACGCAAGAAGTGAAAGAGACGAAAACTGAAATCGATTCATAACTCAAACGTTCCTCGCAACGAACAAGACGACG
>CAMZHY010000054.1 GCA_947307005.1 uncultured Planctomycetaceae bacterium | reverse complement strand
GGCAACGGCGAAGTCGGCAACTGGGGCGCGCATCTGCTCGACGACTGCCGCAACGACGTCTTCGGGGACGAAATCGGCGCCCCGAAGCGAGTTCTGGCGGGCGGCGCGCGCATCGGATACGACGACGCGGGCGACACGCCGAACGAATTTTTCGCCTTCTTCGACACGGGCGCGATTCCAGTCGTTTTCCGCATCTCGAACCTGCCCGACAAAGCCGACCCGAAGTCGGCGGGCGCCTGCGCGGGTCCTTCGAGCGGCTACGTCGTCTACTGCGAAGGAGGCCGCTACGAGAAGCATTGGGGCGGCGCGGTCGCGTTCGACGCGGAGGGAAAGAAGATTCGCGAGTTCGAAGCGACGTCGGAACACGCCGGGCCCGGTCCGCACCTGCGCAACTTTGTCGACGCCGTTCTCAACAGGGACGCGTCGCGGTTGACGGCGCCCCTCAAGGTCGGGCTCGAGACGTCGACGTGGTACAACGGCGCGAACACGGCGTATCGCCTCGGCGAACCGTACTCGAAGGAGGCCGTTCTCGATCTAACCGGAAACGACGAAACGCTCGCCGCCGCGATTGGCGAACTTGAAACGCATTTGGCGGCTCAGGGACTCAAAATGAACGCCGACGCGTTCCGCGCGAGCCGCTTCTTGGAGTACGACGGAACGTCGGGCGTCAAGGGCGAGTACGCTGACGCCGCCGAAAAGCTCTTAGCGATCGACTACCGCGCGCCGTTCGTCGTTCCGACGATCGAATAATTCAAACGCCGAGCGTTTCCAGCATTTATTCGTCTTTTTAACGTCTTTACCACAACCAAGCGGGGCGTTTTGGCAAGGTCTCGATTCGACGGTCGCCGACGCGTCCCGATTAGAAAGCGAGCGCTAAGTTGCAAAGTTCATTTTCTCGACGAAATTTTCTCGGAACGTTGGCCGCCGGAACGCTTGGCGTCGCCGCTTCCGAACTGTTTTCAGCGACCGGTTCCGCCGCCGCGTTCCCCGACGACGAGTCGAACGCCGCGCCGAGTCCCGAACGCGAAATCATCGGCGATCCGCGCGTTCGCGGTCCGTTCCCGATTCTGTCGACCCCGTTCTTCGAATCGGGCGAAGTCGACTACGAAACGCTCGCCGACGAAGTTAAGTTTGTCGACTGGTGCGAATCGCCCGGAATGATCTGGCCGCAAGCGGGCGACGCCGTCGACCTCTTGACGAAAGAGGAGAAGATGCGCGGAATGGAAATTCTCGCGGAGACGGCGCGCGGTCGCAAGTCGGCGCTTTGTCTAGGCGTTCAAGGGAAGAATATCGACGATATGCTCGATTACGCCCGAAAGGCGGAGGAAGTCGAGCCGACCGCGATTATCTCCCGACCGCCGGACGACGGCAAAACGGAGGACGATCTGCGCGAATACTGGCGCGCGCTGATGAAGGTCGTCAACCGCCCCGTCATTATCCAAACCTCCGGAGGAACGACGTACAAGGGTCCGGCGCCGTCGGTCGAACTGCTGATCGAGTTGGGGAAGGAGTCGCCCTATTTCGGGTACGTCAAGGAAGAGTCGTCGCCGATCGAGGCGCGAATGCATCGACTTATTGCGGCGAAACCGGCGATCAAACGGGTGTTCTCGGCGATGGGCGGGTTCGCTTGGCTGTATCAATGCCGAATCGGGTCGGAAGGCCTGATCACCGAGCGCGCGCCGTTCGCGGACGTTCTCGCGGCGGTCTGGCGCAATTACGATTCCGGAAACCTCGTCGTTGCCGCCGACGCGTTTAGCAAGTTAATGCTAATGCTCAACTTGCGCGAAACGATTCCGGGAAACAACCTGCGCGGGTTCAGCCTGTACATTTGGCAAAAGCGCGGCGTCTTTAAGAATCGCCTGTCTCGCGATTACGGTCCGAACAACTCCGTCCCGGAGAAACCGGTCGTTTCCGAGTTTAAACTCAGCGACGAGCAAATCGCCGAACTTGATTTGCGTTTCGAAGCCATGAAACCGTATCTGAAAGAAGGAGACTGGAAGCAGCCCGCGTAACGGCGCGAATCGCGCGAGTTTTTTCAATCTCATTGCTTTCTTTTAACGAATCGCCTGCCGGAACTACCCGACAGGCGATTCGCGTATTTGACGAAGCGCCTGCGACCAAACATGTCTTTTTGGCGCTTTTGAGGGCGTTGTGAAACTCTCCAAATTTGTCAAACGAAATACTCCAAATCTGTCAAGTAAAACGCTCCAAATGTGTCAAATAAAATACTCCAAATTTGTCAAGTGAAATACTCCAAATGTGTCAAATGAACGATTGCAAATAGGCGAAGCGTATGTTATAATACAGTCGGCGCCGTTAGGAGAAAGAGAGCGTTTATTATGGACTATATGCGGAGAATCGCGGACGATCGGCTTGCGTTGAAATTGGAAGCGTTTGGCGCCACGTTGATTCTTGGTCCAAAGGGCTGCGGAAAAACAACGACGGGAAAACGTTTTGCTAAGAGCGTTGTGGAGTTTCAAGATGAAGATCAGCGCGATAATCTTCTGCTGATCGCAAATACAAAACCCTCGGATCTTCTCAAGGGAAAGAAACCGATATTGTTTGACGAATGGCAGGACGCTCCTAAAATATGGGGCGCTATCAGGAAAGACGTGGACGATACGGGAGAGGTCGGTCAATATATTTTGACGGGATCCAGCGCGGCGTCCGTTGATACGCCTCATACCGGAGCGCTGAGAATATCCCGCATGAAGATGTACCCCATGAGTCTTTTTGAAAGCGGGGAGTCGAACGGAGAGGTCTCTCTGACGGGACTCTTTAACGATCCGAATTCTTTCGACGGTTGTCGTTCCGATTTGTCTATTGACGGGATAAAATTTGCGATCTGCAGAGGCGGTTGGCCCGGCAGTCTGAACAGAAAAACGGAAAGGGCGCGACTAGCGGTCGCCAAAGACCTGTTTACGCAGACATGCGAGGTCGATATCTCAAAGATCGACAATGTAAAACGTAATCCGGTATGGGCAAATACGATCTTGCGATCCTATTCCAGAAATCTGTGCTCGTTGGCGGAAACGAAAACAATCCTTGCGGACGTCACGGCAACCTGCGAAATGTCCAGACAGACGTACGGCGACTATATTTCTGGATTTGAAAAACTGATGATGATTGAGGATATAGAAGCGTGGAACCCCGCGATACGCTCGAAGACGTCAATTCGCTCGTCAAAAAAGCGCAATTTCGTAGATCCGTCCATTGCGGCGGCCGCATTGGGAGTCTCGCCGGAATATTTTTCAAAAGACTATAAGACGCTCGGGTTCCTTTTTGAATGTCTCTGCATACGAGATCTGAAGATATATTCTTCAGCAAACGGAGGAAGAATATCCTATTATCGCGATAGATTTAATCTTGGGGCGGACGCCGTCCTTCATTTAGAAGACGGAAGATACGCGCTGATCGAGTTTAAGCTCGGTCAATCGGGAGTGGAAGAAGGCGCGCGTCATCTTTGTGAAATTGAAGGGCTGATAAAAGAATACAACAAAAAAGAAGAACAGGTTCCTTTGAGACTTCCCGATCTTAAGATCGTCATTACATGCGCGCAGTATGGATATGCGCGCCCGGACGGCGTTTATGTAATCCCCATTGGGTGTTTGAGGGATTGACGCAAACGGAAAGCGATTCTTCTGAAAGCGACGAGTTTCCTTTTGAGTTTCGACGAATACGTCGTAATCTGAACGTATCCTGACAGCGGCCAAAGAACGCGCGAAGACGTCGTGAAAAGGTCTCGTTACGACGAGGCGTCTACTTTTCTTGACAGGTAAACTGCTTTTCTTGACTGGCGCATTTGTGCGATTTTCCGTGTATAAAAATTATTGAATTGTGCGAATCAGAGATTGTCCAGAATATTGAAATGTGTGTTTTTTTGAAAAGAAACCTTGCTGAAAAGCGCTGAGACTCGCTATGTTGTATTGATAATCCGACCGTTTATTGAGAGTTATCTGAAGTCGGACTCTAACAAAACGCGTAGACCAAAGAGACGTCTTGACGGCGGCAAAAAAGGAAACAAATTCATTGTTATTTGTCGGCGCTCGATGATCAAGAGGTTTACGGATGGAAAGGCCGCGGTCGTCCCTCGATTCCGATTTCTTTAGAGCGCGTTGGCGAGCGTTGCTAGCAGTCCGATATTGGCGACGATAAGAAGGAGAACGAGTCCCGTCGTCTTGGAGAAGTCCGACCCCTCAAGCGCTTGTCTCAAATTAGGCGGCGTCCCCAACTCGCCCGTAAGCATGAAGTATATTTCTAGGATCTTTTGAAAGCAGCGCGAGCGCAGGGCGGCGCAGATGATGAAAACGGGCGTCGTCATAAACTCTTCCATCGCGCCGATCCAATAGGCGTCTTGCGTCATAAGGCGCGGTCCTATCGGCGTATGAAACAGGAGAAGATAGACGAACGCCAGAACGTTGACGCCCAAAATAATCGCGACGACCCTTTCGCCGACGGCGCCCTTTAGGACGGAGGACGCGACGATCGTCGCGATCAGCGGGAAAAACAGGGCGATGAAGACCGAAAACGTCATGGCTTTTTAGGTTGTGGTTCCGTAAAGGGAACGAACGGCGCGGTTGGTTTTTAAGCGCTGAGACCGAGCAGACAGTAGGCGAGAAACGCTGAAAATAGACCTAACGCGAAGTTTAGAATCATTAACGAGACGACGAGCCACTTGGTTTTAAAACGACGCAAATGAATGGCGCTAACAATAGCGAGGAACGGCGCCAGAAGCGGTTCGTGGAAGACAAGGGCAAAAAAGAGCAAAATTCGACAATAGATATTTAACGCCCAAGAAACAAAGAACGCCGCGAGATTGACCGCAAGGAGAATGGCGACGACTTTCTCGCAAAGGGAGTCCTTGAGATAGGAGATGGCGACGAATACCCCAATTAGAACGATAAAGAGTATCGCGTTGGTCAATAAGGGATTATACACGGCGGGTTCTCCGAGGGCGAGCGGACGACCTTTCTTTCTATTCTACCTAGACTCCGCGCGGCTTTCCAGCATTTCGAATTCTTGAGTTTGTCGATCTCAAGTCATATAAAGCAGGACGTTCATCACGGGGAACCAGAATGCGGCGTTAATGACGATGAGGATGAGGAGGACGCCCGCAAACGTTTTAAAACGCCTTAATCGAACCACGCTGAAGACGACGAGGATAGGCGCCGCGAAGAACTCGTAAAAGGCGGCGGAGCCAAAATTTCTAACGTCAGTAAAAACGGCGATTCCCGCTCGCTTACGAGGAGAAGGAGAAAGAGAGCGTTCGCGGATAAAAGCGCCGTCGTCGTTTTTTCGCAGACCGCGTCTTCTAGCCGCGCGAGCGCGACGAACGGGCTAAAAGCGGTCGCCGCGACGATCGGAAGAACGGTAAATCCGCTGAAAAAATAAAGGACGAACGCCGCGTTTCCCAACGCCGCGTTGTCAAACGCCTCTCTCATCGAACCCAGCGAGAGAAAACAGACAAGGAAGTCGACGGTCGTCAAAAACACGACGTAACCCGCCAATTTCTTAAAACGTTTGACGCGCGCCGCGCTAAAGATCGCAAGAGTGGGCGTTATGCCGAACGTCGCTCCCGTCGCCGCCGCCAACAGTCCGGTCGCGATCCTGCCGCTGGGATGTGGGAGCGCAAAGATCATGAAGCAGAGAAGAACCGGCGCGTGAACCGCGAGCAGAACGGACGTCGCCTTCTCGCAACGAGCGTCGTCCATGCAGGAGAGCGCGATCACGATCGCGATCGGGACGCTGAAAACGGCTAGTAAACAGGCAACTTCAAACATGGCGCGTTGAAAATCGACGGAAGGGCGAGGATTAAGCGGCGGACGCCTTGAACTTACGCTCCGAAAGTAACCCAGATAAAAGACCGACGTTAAAAGCTCGTCATAAACCCTGTCTTTGATAGGCGAACGAAAGCGGTCACTTGCGGTTGTTAGCAGTAGAGCGACCGTTTCGTTGAGGTACTGTAAAGCCTCTCAATCTCATCTGATCCTTAAATTCATTCAGAGATAGATTGACCTGTCTCGCCGCATAAGCGATCTTGACCCCTCCGTCTTGAACGCCTTTGAATAAGAGATTCAGCACGACCTCGCGTTCGCGTTCTTTTGCAAACTTCTCGAATAATTCACACATCTCAATTTCTCCTCTTTTCGTGTTGACGAACGTGTTTTTCCGCCTTGAGAATTCAGGGAACTTTTCTGGATTTAACTTCTTGCGATCCGTAAACAAATCCATTAAGTCAGAAACGTTCGTATTGAGTTCGTCGTCGTATTTTTTTACAAAAGCGTTGACGTATATTTCAGTAAAACCGTCGGTTCTTATTTTCCCCGTTTCTCTTACGACTCGATCTACATGGTAAATCGGGAATCCGCTGTTGAAAATATCAAACTTCGTTATATAGATAACAATGACCTGAGCGACGTCCTTAAATTTTACGCTCTTAGGCGTTTTGTTGGCGGTAATGATAGACGCGTTGTAACGAACCCGCGCTTCATGATCGTCGTTGTTGGGTTTCTGTACTTCGACATTAACATAAACGCCGTCCTTAAGCCGACACAGACAGTCAAGTCTTACTGATCGCCCCTGAAGGTTTTCGACGCTATCTTGCGGGATAACTTCCAAGACCTTTATTTCCTGTCCCAGAATTGTCGAGATAATTTCCTGACAAGTCGATTTGCTCTCGCAAATCTTCTGGAACATTATGTCGTCAATGGGAACCAATTGTTTTGCAGTTGCGACAGTTGCGTCCGAGAATCTTGATTTTGCCGACATGTCGTCTCCTCTTAACAGCGTCGTCGCTTAGTAGATACGCCGCGTCTAGCGCAATATAATGATAACCGAAAACTCTCTGAATAGCAAGCAAAAGACGACGAAGCTCCCTTGGATTTTTCTTGACGTTTTCCTTGTTAACGTTCTATCACTCATCAGGATAACGTCTATAGAAACAAATCGAACAACAAGTTGACTTCATTCTCGTTTGGCGTCGTAAACAAGAACGGTCGTCGCTTTCTCGTAGCGAACGTCGTCCATGCAAGAGAGCGCGGTCACGATCGCGATCGGGACGCTAAAAACGGCTAATAAACAGGCGACTTCAAACATGGCGCGTATCAAAATCAACGGAAGGGCGACGGTCGAGCGGTTGACGCCGCCGCGCTTTCTCTTAAAAGCTTGCCGCCGTGAGGAAAAGAACATACGCGCTAAGCAAAATATTAGCGGCGACGAGAGGGATGAGGACCGGGACGAACCCTCTTAAACCTTTCAGGAACAGGAGCGGCGCGCTGAAGAGCGTAAGGACGGGCGTTACTTTGAACGCTTCCGTGAAACCCGCGTTCATATAAAAGTGGACTGACTCTGAAAACGGAAAGTCCCAATTGAGCCAAAAAGCGAGAAGATACAGGAGATACAAAACGTTCGCGACCAAAACGACCGTCGCCGCTATCCCAAGGATCAGCGCTATATCCTTCTGACGAATCATCGCGATATAAATCGCGATCATACTCCCGATGAGGACTAGAAGCAATATGTAGGAAGTCACGGCGCGATCGTAAGTTTTCTAAAAACACGCTCCTATGGTCGCCAAAACAGCCACGCTGAGCAAAATATTAACGATGATAAGGGGAACGACGACGGGCGCGAATCCCCTTAAACGTCTAGAACAAGGAGCGCCGCGCCGTAGGACGCCAAAGCGGGCGTTACGGCGAATACCTCCGCGAGGCCCGCGTCCGTAAAAATGTCTGCGGACTCTAAACCAAAGTCGAGCGGATAAGTAAGAAGATACAGGAGAAACAGAACGTTTGCGGTCAAAATAACCGTCGTTATTTTTCCTAAGACGCCGTCCTTCAAGCGAAGGATTGCGAAAAAAATCGCGATCGAGCCTGCAAGGAGGATTAAGAGCGTTGCAAGCGCTAACGAAGCCATCTCGTTTGACAGGAAAACGCGTCGTTTTGAACAAGAATAACCGACGACTGAACCGCCGTTAAATTTCCGGCGATCCCGTCGCGTCTTATTGGTTGGAGACGTTCGCGTTTGCGGAGGGCAAAACGCGCGTCATTTCTCCTTCGTCATGTCTGCGACGTATTCGTCCCAGAGTTCTTGAAGCGACTGATGGTATTCCTCGCGGGCGAGGAGTTCGATCGAGCCGCCCCAGCGGAACGCCTTATGAATCTTGTGGATGAACTGCGGGTCTTTGTTCTCGACGATCCAGTTGTAGAAGGCGGCGGTCACGCCGTAGCTGTCCGTGTACTTGGAGCGTTCAGGGTCGACGCCCCAATGGTTTCTCGAGCGCGGCTCGGTCACGAAGTAGCGAATCCAGTCGGTCATTCCTTCCATCGCCCACGTTTCGCGGACGCGTCCGTACGCCTGAGCGACGTGCGTCGTTTCATGAATCACGAGTCCGAAGTCGCGCGGATTTCGCTTGATATAATTGCTCGAGACCGTAATTTCGCGCCCCGCCGCGTACGCGACGCCGTCGATCGGTTTGAAGACGAGACGAATTTTGAAGTCGTCCGGGATGCGCTCCAGTCCTTCCTGTCCGTCGAGCATCTCGACGACGCGGGGATACCAGTACTGAACTCTCGTTTGAGCGCGGCGCGCCCATTCGGCGGCGTCGGGCGCCTCGCTCGTGTCGATCTCAATGTTGACGATTTTCTTGGGCGTCTCGCCGAGACGGTCCCAGACGCTCGCGAGGTATTCCCGCGCTTCTTCCGGCGCCGTCTCGAGCGGCTCGTAAGCGTCGAATTCGACGGGGTCTTTTCCGGGAACGACAATCGTCGCGACCGCCGGCTCGCGCCCGACCTTAACGACCGTCACGCGAACGTCGCCGTCGAGGGTTTTCTCGTACGTCGTTTTGCCCGGCTCTTCCGTCCTGACTTCGCCGTCGTCCAACGTTTGCGACGAGACCTTAAGGTCTTGAGCGCCGTCGTCTTGTCCGAACGACGAATGGGGAAGGGAAAACACGCAAACCGCCGCCAGCGCGGCGAGAAGGGAAATACGGAACTTTGTCATCGTCTATGAGACTCCTTGAAAAAGGTTCAATCGAGATCAAAAGTAGAAGTTCTTTCGGAGAAGCGCCAAACTCTTTGGAACGGCTGTCGCGGCTTCTTCCTTGCCTTCAAATTCCAGCGAGATGTAGCCGCGATACTTATATTTACGGAAAAGATCGCCAATCTTTTTATAGTCAAGGGGCAGTTCGTACCACACGCCGCCCCCGTAGTACGTCTTCGCCTGCACCATCGTCGCGCGCGGCAACACCGCTTCGAGCTGTTCTTCCGTGTCGTCGAGGAAGTTGCCCGTGTCGAGCATGCACCCGAACCACGGCGAGTCGATCGCGTCGAGAATCTTCAGCAACCCTTTCGCGGTTCGCGCCAGTCCCCAGTGGTTCTCGAGGCACAGCATGACGCCCTTTTCTTCCGCGTAAGGGATCAGCTTTTCAAACGCGTCGACGCACCATTTGAACGCTTCTTCGTCGGTATGACCCGGCAGCGGGTTCTCGATTCCACGATGTTCCATCAGCGCGTCGAAGGAACCCCAAGAGTCCCAGCGTCCCGTATTGACGCGGAGCGTTGGGATTCCCATCTCGTTCGCGACGTCGACGCTTCGCATCGTCTTCTTGACGTTCGCCTCGCGTTCCTCGGGATCGACGCGGACGAAGGTCTGATGCGTCGACATGCTGCAGATCGAAATTCCCGCCTTGAACGCGTCGCGACGGAGCGACCGGAGATAGGGAAGGTCGGTTCGATCGAGCTGCTGTTCCAAGACTTCAAACGCGTCGAAGCCCATCTCCGCCGCCTTCTGGAGACACTGGTCCATCGGCGCGGAAACGTCTTCGTCGAAATGCCAGAAGGAATAGCTCGAAACACAGATCAGATTGCCGCGTCGCGCGCCGCTTTCCGTCGCGGGGCCTTCTTCCCACTGCGCTTTCGCGGGCGTCGCGGTCAGCGAGGCGCCGAGCGCCGCGCCGACGACGCCGGACGCGGCGGTTTGGAAAAACGAACGACGGTTCAGAGGGCGTGTGTCTGCGTTCATGAAATCATTCCTTTATCTGAGGTTTGTAGTTACCGACTCTTTCTGCGGTCGCGCTTCCGTTAAAAACGACGTTCAGCGAGACTTGCGCAACTTTTTCTATATTGTACCCTTCCTTTTGCTAAAAAACAATATCGAAGGGTTGAAACACGATCGGGAAAAGAGCGTATAATATCGGCGATAGAAGCGCGTCGCGGGCGCGCGACCGACGTTGAGAATAATCCTCCCGCGCGCGACGGGAACTCCAGCGATTTGAGCGAAAGATGGACGACGAACGAGAACCGGTTCTCTTTTTTTACGGCAAACTTGCGGGCGGAACGCGTCGCGACGCGATTCGGCTGGCGCGGAGCGCGGGCTGGCGCGTCGCGGAAACGCTGAATTCCGCCGTCGATCTTATCGTCTTAGGGGAGGGCGCCGACCTTGCGGAGACGCGTCGGACGCTCGCCGCCGAGTTCGACGAACGCTCCGACCTTGCGTTTGAGCGCGGTTCGCTTCAAATCGTCCCCGAATCGGAGTTTGTCGCGAGACTGAGCGTGGTTTCCGACGACGCGGCGCGTTCTCGCGGGGACGGCGCGACGCCCGCCGCTGTCGCCGGGGTCGTTGGAACGACGGTCGAAACCGTGCGCCGCTGGCTTCGTCGCGGGCTCCTCGCGCCGATCGATCCGACGTCGCGGTTCCCGCTTCTGGCGCCGCGTGAGATTCAGGTCGCGCGAAGACTCGCGTTTCTATGTTCCGGCGCGCTTTCCGAAGAGCAGGTCGAGAAACAAATACGCGCTTTCGCCGACGCGTCGTCGGCGCGTCAAGAGCGCTCGACTCCGCGTCCCGCCGACTCGTTTTTGCCCCTTTTCGACGGTCCGGCGTCGACCGAGTCAAAACCGTCGGGGGACGAAACGCCTCCCGTCGATCTCGGCGCCGTCATCCTGAACCTCACCCTCTCGACCGACGGGCGCGAACTCCTGCAATATCGAGGCGAGGACTCCGGCGGAGAGAAACCGGTCGATTCTCGCGGGCAGCGTTTCTTCGACTTCGCGGCGTATCCCCCCGACGGAACGATCGATAGGCCGACGGGAACGGTTAGCCTATCCTCCGATGAAGAACAGCTCGCGCTTGCGGAACGCCTGAGCGATTGGAACGCGCAAACGACGGCGCGAACCGGCGTTCCCGCGTTTCTCGAACTCTTCAAAGACGAGTCGGAATCGCCGTCGGCGGCGACTGAAATTCCGTCCGCGCCGCCGGAGATTCCGTCTGTCCCGCCGAAGTCGAGCGGCGCGAATTGGCGCGAAGCCGCAAGCGCGCGGCAGGCGCGTCTTTGCGCGCAGGCGTGGCTGTACGAGCGCGACGGATACTGGGAAGAGGCCGCGCGAACGTATCGGCTTGCGTCGCTCGCCGGGGGCGCGGATCCCGGCGTGAATCTTTGCCTCGGTCGGACGCTGTGCCTTTTGGGAGACTATTCCGCCGCGCGGGAACGGTTCTGCTCCGCGCTGGAACTTGATCCGAACTTCAACGAAGCGCGCGTCGAACTTGGGCGCGCCTACGTCGCGCTGCGCGAGTATGAAGAAGCGTTCGCCGCGTTTCGGGAGGCGCGAGACGCGCGTCCGAACGATCCCGCGCCGCGCGTCGAACTCGGCAAACTGGCGCTTCGCGTCGGCGACGCGCGCGGCGCCGAGGAGGAATTTCGCCGCGCCGCCGAACTGATCGACGATCCTCGGCTCGCCGCCGACGTCGTCGCGCTCGTCGAGTCTCTAGCGTCGGGGCGCGATAGATAATTGACGCGCGCCGTCGACCGCGCGAAACTAACGCCGCGCGTTCTCGCCCGGATCTTCTTCGTCGCGTAGAAAATCGGAGACGTCGTAGGTTTTGAGCCGACTTTTCTCGGCGTTTTTTTGAGTCTCGAAGTCTTCTGATCGCGCGAGCATGGCGACGCGCGCGTCGTTGTCGAGGATGCGTTTGCGCAGTTCTTCAAACTTCCGAAACTGAAAATCGTAAAGCGTCTTCCAGTCTTTTCGCGGGTCGCGCTTTTTCGAGTTCGGCGCGTAGCTTGGCGAGGCGCTTGATCCGGCGGGCCTTGCGAACCGCCCCCATTTGACGATCGCGCCCCCCGACGTCTTAAAGAACCAAACGCCGCGCGTCGAGCCGTACTCGCGCAAAACTCCGAGAGATTCGATCCGCCAGTCGGACGTCGCGTTCGTTTCGTCGAGGAATCGCGCGAAGGCGCCGGCTTCTTCGACGATTGGATCGGCGCTCGCGCTCGCGGACGTCGACGTTATTCCGGCGACGCGCGGCGAGATCCTCGACCGCAACGGCAATCCCCTCGTGACCAACCGGGATGATCCGTGAAATATTTGGTCGGCAAGATTTTGCCCGTCCTGTCGACGATATAGCGCGCGCGTTTTCGGGCGTTTTTCGTTTCTTCTCCTTCTTCTTCTTCGTCGTCTTCGTCGTCGTTTGTTTCTTCCTCGGCGATCGATTCGACGCCTCCGTGCAAACGATTCTGTTCGTCAAAATACCTCAAGTCGTCGGGAAAACGTTTTCGGAGGTCGTCGCGGAAACTTTCCTGAAAGTCGGGCGAAGGGTCGACTAGCGCGACGGGGACGAGGAAATTGAGTTCGAGCGCGA
>CAMZHY010000053.1 GCA_947307005.1 uncultured Planctomycetaceae bacterium | reverse complement strand
TCAACGTCTTTGAAAACAGGTCGGAAGATCGACAAAACAAACACGTTCTCCCCTCGAAAGACATTAACGGCGCCGATCAGTACACGGATCCCGCGTTGAACGTCAGACTTATCGGCGAAGTTCATCTTGAACTCCCGCCAAACACGCGAATGGGCGCGCCAATCCGCGTCGTCTTCAAGGCGGACGCGCGAGGACTCGACGCGACCGTTGTCAACGTCGAAACGGGTCAAAGCGGAACCGTCCGCATCAAATCCGACAATACGTATTCGCAAGAAAAACTCAAGGAAGAGAAGGAGCGGCTTAGAAACGTTCAAACGAGCGGAAATTTTTGATCGTCCGTTCGTTTCCCTTCCCTGATAAGAGTCCGACTCGGCGCGTCGACGATTTGACGCGCCGAGTCGCGAACATTAACAGACTGTTTCGCAACACGCCAAAATACGCAGGAGGAATCGCCGATGAGCGCGTCGGTCGGTATTGATTTGGGAACGACCTTTTCCGCCGTCGCTTACGTCGACCCGAAAACGCGGCTTCCCAAGATTATCCCTAATCGCGAGGGGCGCAATCTCACGCCGTCCGTGATACAGTTTCTAAACGGCGAAGAAATCTTCGGCGGCGAGGCGGAAGACGCTTTTAACGCCGGAGAAGAAAACTGCGTCGCGACGTTCAAACGCGAGATGGGCGAGGAGAAGCCCTTCTGTTGCATAGACGGCAAACCGTATTCCTCCGAAGAACTCTCGGCGAAGCTGCTCCGGCGTCTCAAAGAGGACGCGGAGGCGGCGCTCGGCGAACCGATCAAGGACGCCGTTATCACCGTGCCCGCGTATTTCTACTCCAAACAGCGCGAGGCGACGCTCCGCGCCGCGCAGACCGCCGGGCTTAAGGTCAAGAAACTCATTGACGAGCCGAACGCCGCCGCGATGACCTACGGGCTGAACTGCTGGCGGGAGAACGCGAACATTCTCGTCTACGATCTCGGGGGCGGAACGTTCGACGTCACCCTTGTTCACATGGGAAAAGACGGCGAGCTCGCCACCGTCGCGACGCGCGGCAACCACACGCTCGGCGGACGCGACTGGGACGCGCGTCTTCAAGAGATTCTGATCGAACGTTTTGAGGAGGAAACGGGGCTGGACCTCCGCGAAGATCGAGAAGCGCGTTTCATGCTCGGCGGAATGGCGGAGGAAGTCAAAAAGGAACTGTCTGCGCCCAACATGGAGTCGGTCAAAGTCGTCGCCAAGTTCCCCGAATACGGGAAAGCGACGATTTCCGCTACGCGCGCCGAATTCGAGGAACGAACCGTCGATCTTCTGTCCCGAACGGGCGCGCTGTGTCTCGCCGTCTTGGAGGAGGCGGGACTGGCGAAGGAAGACGTCGCCGACGTTCTTCTCGTCGGCGGCTCGACGCGAATGCCGCAGGTCAAAGCCTATCTTGAAAAGCTCTTCGGAAAGCCCCCGCTCTCTCGCGTCAATCCGGACGAAGCGGTCGCGCTCGGCGCCGCGATTCAGGCGTCGAAAGAAAACGAGTCCTACGTTTCCCTTTCCGTCGCCGTCGTCGACGGGAAGAAAACAACCGATCGGTCGGGGATCCAACTAACCTCCGCGTCAAAAGCCGTCAAGGCGGAAAAGAACCTCGGAAACGTCGGGCTTCTTTCGCTGCGCGAAACGACCGCGCACGCCATGGGCGTCGTCGCCGTCGACAAGGACAACGATCGATACTACAACGAGATCGTCATCCCCGCGAACCACCCGCGCCCCGTCCGCGCCGCCAAAAAATTCCGATTCTTCCCCTCCCCCAACGGCGACAATGAGCTGGCGATCTACGTTCTGCAAGGAGACGACGAAAGCCCGTTAAACTGTCAGATTACCAGCAAATACGTCGCGTCGGGGATTCGATACGCGAAGGAAAACGCGGCGCTCGGGGTCGTTATCCGCGTTCAGTACAGTTACGACGAGAACGGGATCGTCCGCGTTCAGGCGCGGCAGGACGATTCAAACGTCGACTTGCCGATTCGGAAAGAAAGCCTCCCGAGCGACCTCTCCGCGTTCGGACGTCCCGTCTCCGCCGCCCAAAACGCCAAAGGAGCCAAAGGTTCTATCGCGATTCAAGGCGTCGGCGCGCAAAGTCTCGCCCACAAGTACAAAGCGGTCACGTTCAGCAACGTAAAGTGGCAAAAGTACGACGCCGTCGCGTCCCATCCGAGCGGCGCGATGTTTGGCGAGCCGTCGGTTCACGTCGTCGCGGAAGATAAGAGAATTGAGTTCCATGGATATAACGTCAGCGAGATGGACGAAGGGGTCCAATATGAAATCGAACCCGACGACAGCTTCGTCATCGAATGCGACGTCGACACGTCGACGATTCAGCCGCATCCGGGCGGGAGCCTCAATATCTCGCTCGGTCTAATCGAAGCTCAATTGACGGAAAACGGCGGATCGTTCCTGATAAGCGGAAAGCGCGTCGCGCAAGTCGGATCGCGATTCCATCTAAGAATGTCGCTGTCGGAGGGCGGAAAGTACGAGGTCGCCGTCGACGGCAAGGTCGTCGGCGAAGAATTCAAGGCGTCGAAGAGAAACGTCGTCGTTAGGTTCGGTTTTGTTCACGAAGACCACTACTGCAAGCTGCTCTCCCACGCCTACGTTTCCGATATTTCCATGTCGCACGCCGCCGCGTCGGACGGCGAGGAAAGCTCCGAAGCGGAGACTTGGGACGATTAACGCGTTCGTTTTCACCTTTTTACCTTTTTGCTTGAAAGGGCGGCAAGTTGTCAACTTTTGATTTGTTTGACATGTTGGGAATCGCCTTTGATCCGCCGGAGAACAAGGCGAACGTCGTCAAAAAGAAGATTGAGGATAAAATCGCCGATCTTCAAGTCGAAGAAACCCACGAAACTCAGCAGCTCAAAAAAGACGAACTTCGGGGAAAAATCGAATTTCTGAAGGGTATGCTAGGAACCCTTTTGTCCCCCGACGGAAGGAAACTCACGCCGCATTTTAAGACGATCGCAAGCCAAAAAACCGCGTCGCAAAAAGAAACGCTCGAACGCGCCGTAAATCTCATTAAGGGTCAAACCGTCACCAAACAAAGGGTTCGGGAATACAAAAAAAACTACAGACTCTCGGAGGAAAATATTAAGAAAATCCTAGAGAGTCGCTTGGTCAAGATCGTCGACGTCAATCCTCTGAAGGCCTTCCCAAAATTCCCCACTCACGTCGATGAAATCCACGCAAATCTCGAGGTTTTGAAGAAAACGGACAATCCCGACCCAAACGCGCCCGACGTCTCTCGTCTCAACGATCTCTACGCTTTCGCGGCGTACCTTTCCAACGATATGAAGCGCGCCGATTCGTATCGAAAAAAATCGCGCAAAGATCTGTTCGCAATCGTCGCCGAAGCGTCTGGAAAATACTCGCAAAGAAACGACAACCTCGGCAAATTGATCCAAGGAATCGCGACAAAAGCGCAGTCCTTCGTCTTCAACTCCGACGACAATTGCGAAGGATACGAACGGTATCTGAAATATCGATCAGGCGAGCTTACGGAGTTGTTTTCGCTCCTGAAAACCGCCCCCGAGGAGGATAAGTTAAAGTCTCAAATCGCGGAAGAAAAGATCAAGGTTATCCAGAAATACTTCCCCGACTACGAGACCGCCCTTGCTATCTACAACAAAGAAGCGGGGTTTAAGGTCGATTTCTACGCGCCCTCCGTATGGACCTATAAAATTACCTGCGCCTTCTGCCACGCCGTCAACGAATTCAAAAGCGTCGACGAAGCGCGGACCAAAAACCTCTGTCAGGCGTGCCAAAAGCCGCTCTTCAAAAAGTGCGTCAAATGTTCCGAAACCGTCCCCGTCTCCAGCGACTCGTGTCCAAGTTGCGGCTATAACTTCGTCGAAGGAGAACTTTTCCCGGAATACGTTAAAAACGCCGAAGAGGCGTTAAAAGAGTACGACTTCGAAGAGGCGGAGGTTTTTCTCCTCAAAGCGCGACGCGCCGACCCCTCCAAAAAGGCGGCGCTCGACTCGCTCTCTCAAAGAATAGACGCCGTCAAATCGAAATTACGCGAACCGATCAACGAACTCGATCGTCTGATCGCCGAACGAAAATACCAAACCGCGCGGCGGAAGCTCTCCGCGATCCGCGCGCAGTATCCCTCGATCAACGTTGAGAAGTACGAAAAACAGATCGCGAGAGAACTCGACGCCGTCTTTCAAGAGTTCTCCGCCGCCAACCGCCTTCCGCCACGCCAGAAGGTTAGCGCGTGTCTGACGATTCTCGCGCGATGCGCCGATTACCAGCCCGCGCTCGATTTCTTGAGTTCGACGCCCCCCGCCCCCTGCCTCGGCGCCGTCGTTCTCGTTCCCGACCACAACGGCGGCGTGATGAACGTTAGCTGGCGCCCCTCCCCGGAACAAGGCGTCGTCTACCGACTCGTGAGAAAGTTGGGCGAAAACGCCGCCGCGTCCGAAAAAGACGGCGAGATTCTTCTCGACGCCTCGCCCGCGACAAGTTACGTCGATAAAACCGCCGCGCCCGGACGGTTGTACTCCTACTCCGTCTTTGCGTCGAGAATGAATCTCTTCTCGACGCCTGTTTTCGGAGTTTCCAGCCTCTTTCCCAACGTGAAAAACTGCCGCGTCGATCAGAGCGCCAAATCCCCCAATCTTCGTATTTCGTGGGAAACGCCGCGAAACTGCGTCGGCGCGACAATCTATCGCGTCTGCGACGGTAAGACAGTCCTCCTCGCCAACGTCCCTTCGTCGTCGTGCTCCTACGACGACGCCGACGTCGAATACGACAAGACCTACGTCTACAAAATCGTCGCTCAATACGGCAAGCCTGACAAGCATAGCGCGGGCGTGGCCCTTCCCCCTTATACGCCGCGAAAGGCGGTCGACGACTTCTCTATTAAGGTCGAGCGCGTTGAAGGCGCCGTCTACAGAATCGCTTGGGACGTCGCTCGTCCCGACGTCGATCTCCGAGTCCTGATCAACAATTCGCCAATCGCTAGCGTCAAATCGGGAAGCAGAGGCGTCGAAGTCAAATTGGCGGAATCGTCCCACAACGTCGTCGAGGTGGAAGCGGCGTCGCTTGGAGGCTGGAAACGCAGTCGGAACAAAGTTGAAATCAACACGTTCGCCCCATGTCCCATCAAAAAAATCCGTCTCAAAGACGGCGCGATCGCCGGACTGGAAAAGCTCGAAATAGAAATCGAAACGCCGACGACGACGCGCGTTAAGGGGTTCCTCTACGCCGTCCGCAACGATAAATCGGGGAACAAATGGCCGACGAAAGAGGAGCTCGAAAGTTCCGGCGACTTCAATCGCGCGCCGATAACGCCGGGTCAAAAAACGCAGATAATCGAGCGCGAAATCAACGACCCAACCGCGTCCGTTTTCTACATTTCCGTTTTCGCGATCCATGACGGCGGAAACAAAGAATTGATCGCGGAACCGCAAAGAAAAAGAATTGCGCGACCGCTGAAAGCGAACCTGTTTTGGTCGGCGAAAAGAAGACTGCGAGGAGGGTTGACGTTATCCGTCCGCTTATCGTGCAACCGTCCGATAGAGCGCTTGCCGAAACTCCGTCTCTGCGCGAGCGAAAAGAATCGGATTATTACTTCATATAACGCGCCTAGCGCCGTCCCTATCGCGGAATTTGATTCTATCGAGCTAGAAGGTCCAACCAAGGAAACCGATTGGAAAAAAGAGATTGAAGTCAATCTGTCCTCCAAGGAATTAAAGAATCGTCGATTGTTTTTGTTCCACGTCAAGACGGACGAATCGGAAGACGACGAAATCGCTATTCGCTGGGATCGCGGGTTCGACGGGAAAGCGTCGTGGTTTTAACGGTTTTGAAAGGATAAATAGGCGTCGGCATGAGCAAATTCACGTGTCCTTATTGTCAAAAGAAATACTCCAAGAGCAAAATCCCTTACGTTTGCCCGAATTGCGGAGAAAAAACGGAACCGACCTTCTTTATTTACACTGAACCGATCAAGTGCAAACATTTTAGAAAAGACCAAGCGGGGAACCAAACAAACGTTCCATGCGGCGGGACCGCAACAATAAGGCTATGCCCCTATTGTAACAGGGAAATTCCCAGAGACGCCATCTACACCCCCAATCTGCCCTTTTCCATCATTGGCGTGTCGACCTCGGGGAAGACCAACTATATCACCGTTATGCTACATGAGTTAAGCGCGACGTCGGGACTGAGACTCGCGCTCACGCCGGAAACGAACGCCACCCGCAAACTCCAAAACGAAAACTACGAACATATTTACAAAGAACACACGCCGCCCCCCGCGACGCAAGGCGCGCCTAAGGCGCAAATCTGGAAGATTAGTAATCTTTCGAGGCGAGTAGGAAATCGCGTTCCAAGCTATACGTTTACGATTTTTGACGGCGCGGGAGAAGATCATGAGCGAATCGACCCTCATTCGGATATTTACCTTTACATAAGAAACTCAAAGGCGATCATTCTCGCCGTCGATCCGCTCATTATTCCCAACGTTCGCAAACGCGTTGACGCCAACGTCAGGAGGAACTCGCTTGGCGGAAGCGAAGGCGCCGAAAAAGACGCTTCCGAAGTCATGGTTAGGGTCATCGATTACATCAAAAACGCTATTGGAGGCGGAGCGAAAAACAACAAAAGAATAACCGTCCCGACTGCGGTCGTCTTTACCAAATTCGACGTCGTCCTCGACGCGTTCAGGGATAACTTTGGGGACGGCGCGGCGATAAGAAACCGCGATCTACCGATAAGAAGCGACGTCACAATCAACCTCGAAGAGTTTAATAATATCCACGGCGAAATTAAGCAGTGGCTTGAAGATATCAAAGAAGGAAGCGTCGACAATATTCTTTACGCGAATTTCAAGGAATATCGTTACTTCGGCGTCTCCAGCTACGGCGGTTCCCCCAAAAAGAACGGCATGACGCCTGACGAGATCAAACCGATGCGCGTCCTTGACCCTATTTTATGGCTCTTTAAAAAAGCAAATTTCGTGAAATAAACCTTTTGGCTCTTTAATTCGATAGAAATCGACGCGCGAAGCGTCGAACGGAGAACGAGTTATGTATTCTGAACTCATTTACACGAGATGCGGTCGAGGCGTCGATATTCTTAAGGACGGTGCGGCGATCGAGAACGCCGGTTTCAAAGTCTTCTCTTGCTCCAGCGACGTCCTCAAAGGCGACGCCGTCGACCTTCGCCTGCTGCAGAACGCCGCGCAAAGAAAAGAATACTTTTCCGACCCGAATTTCATGGACGACGCGTATCATTTCCTAACGCCCGATTTCGGCGGGAAAATCTTCGTGAATTTCCACCCGCGTCATTTCGAAAAAAACGAGACCGGCGACTACGCCCATCGACCGGGGAATTTCGTCAATCAAATCTTCGTCGGTCCGTTCGGGAACTGCTATCCCTACGAATTCTTCGGCGACGAGTCCCTTTGGGACGCGCAAAAACGGAAAGAAGCGTTCTACTATGAAAACGCGCCCGCGCCCCTGAAAGGACGCGACTCTCTAACGCCGGCCAAGGGCTGGATAACCGACGACGATATCGCGCGTTTCGTCGACGAAGGACGGCGCGACGCGCTCAAGAAGGCGATCGCGTTTATCCTTTCGCAGTTTTCCCTTCCGCAGGAAAAAAGGAAATACCTCGTCGTCAAAGACGAAAACTCGAAGAATATCGAACTATGGATCGCCGCGATCGAACGCGCCTTCTCGCCTAGAATGGCGGCGGGACTCTCTTTTACTACGCGCCTCGACGACTTCGTCAATTCGAACCAATACGCCGTCGATCTCGACGGAAAATACCAAGCGCAAATCGACTATCAGAATCCCAATCAAAAAAAGCGTTATCGCGCGATGATCGTCGGAATCGACGAGCGCGATCAAGACGACGCGGCGGCGGCGAGGCCCGCCCCGCACCTTCCCTTCGTCGTCCTCGACGGCAAACGCAAAACGATCTCCTTCGACGCCGACGTCTCGGATTCATATTACAGTCGCGCGACCGATTACAAACAAGGCGCGTCCTTCTGCAAGGATTTTCTCCAGACCGTCGATCTCTCCGCGCCGTCCCCCGACGTCCTCAAGCTCAACAAAGCCTACGAGCTTTTGGCGCGTTATTACAAAGAACCTCAATCCAGTTCATTTGTCGACGCGATCGATATTCTCAGTCGATTCAAACTGCTCGACTCGCCCCGACTCAAAAAGTTGTACGACTACGTCAAGGGAGAATTCGTTAATAATCTCGATAACGAAGCGACGTATAGCGTCGTTTTACCGTGGCTAGAACGTCTCTCCGAGGTCGTCGGCGACGGTTCGGCGGCGTCGATCGGAGAAGAACTCAAGAACGCCGTTTGCTCAACCTTCGTCGAAAGCGTTTTCAAGCGACCGAACGACGACAAAACCGACGGCGTTTATCGGGGCGTCTCTCGCAGCCCGTTCGCCCAAAGCGCGGCGCGACTCCTCGCGTCGCAAGAGACCGTCTCCAGCTACGACGTCGCAAACTTTACCGCAAAGGATTGGCTCCCGTTCACGGAAATGTTTCTCGCTTCGGTAAAAGACGGGGACAACGTTCCCGTGGAAACGCTCGCAAGGTATCTTCGTCAAAGCGTGAAAACATGTTTCAAGGAGAAGGACGAACAAGGCGCCGCCGAAGTCGTCGCCTTGCACGCGACTCTTGACGCCGACGCGACGGCTCGAACGCTCCTTGAAGAAGCGAAAAACGCGAAAAGCGACGTCGAACAAACGCGTTTCTTACTGCGTCTTACGACAAAAATCCTGCCGAAAACGACAACTTCCGGCGAAGACTTCGATCAATTCTACGCGACGCTGCAAAGCTACGGACTGGCTTCTCAGATCGGTTATTGCTTAACCAGCAAGGCGGAAACGCTGAGAACGCCGCGAGAGATGGAAACGCTTCTTCGATGGACGCTCGATCATAATGACGGCGCTATCGACGTCGCCCCTATTGTTAGCGCGCTTGACAATAATCTTGACGTCTCTAAGGAGGAGAACGTCGCTTTAGCCCGACTGATCCAAAAGTCCAGACCCGGCAATCTCCCATGTAAAAAATCCGCCCATATTTGCGCGCTTTCCGTCCTAGACGAGTCGCCCTCCCCGGCGACGGAATTGAGAGAATTATCCCCGCAGGGATTCCCGTCGATCAAGGACAAAGGTTACGCGGATTCGCTTCTCAAAAGATTATTCCGTCCCGAGTTATCCTACGCCGCGTTTAAGACCGTCGTCGAATCCGCCGCGACGTCCGAATTCTACGCGCCCTTAATCGTCAACGGCGCCATAAAACGCTTGGAGACTCGTGACAAAAAAGTCGCGGTCAAACTCGCGCGCGCGGCCGCCGAAATCAAAAGCGAAACGCTCGACGACGAACTCGTCAAAGCCCTGTCGGAACTCAAACGCTTCGGAAAAGGGATGAAAGCGATTAGCGCCATACTCAAGAAAGAAAGCGACGACAAGGTGGGAAGTCAGATATATTTCACAAGAATAAAAACCAACGCGGAAGAACTCAGAAATCAGAATAAGGAGCCGTCCTTCTTCGCTCGGCTATTCTCGCGATCCCATTAGCAAACGACGAAAGCGCCGCGCCGTTTAATTGCGGACAGATTTAAATCAAAGGAATAGGTCTGTTTTTAGCGTTAAAAACGTCTCAATTTCCATACTGTAAAAATGAGTGAAGATCAAGAACGAGAGACTGTCTATGAAGAATTCGCGGGGTGCTTCATAGGCGCTGGACCGGCGGTCGCTGGAATATTCCTAATGTTCCTCCTGATCGGTTGGATCATTGAAAACATTGGCGTCATTCTACCGGTCGTTGGAATTGTCGTTGGGATTATCATAGCTCTAGTCGCGCTATGTTGGCTATTTGGTAAAATTCACAATCTGTATCATTCGTGGCCCAACGTCTTTTTCTTCTTCCTATTCCTTCCCATTTTCATTCCCTTCTGGTTAGTCGATCGATGGGCGCTTCGCTCAAGATCAATCCATGTTAGGTGTCCGAAATGCAAACTTTCGGACGAACGCCATTCGCTAAGACCAATCTTTATATGCCCCAGTTGCGGTAAAAGACACGCCGCCCTAATTCCAGGTCCGAACGGTCTATTCGCGCAAAAATGCGCTTGCGGCAAACTTCTTCGGACGACGTTTCTTGGCGGACGTTCGACGTATTCGGCGCGATGCCCTCACTGCAATTCGCCCCTCTTTTCGACGGGATCTCGGCAGTTTGGAATTCAACTTGTCGGAGGGAGAGGTTCGGGCAAAACCGCTTTTCTCGCCGCGTTTTGGACGAAATACAAAGAATTGCTGTCGGTTAAATATAAAAACATGTATGAGAAAGGAGATTTTTGGTTCGACGCCAAACCGCTCGATCAGTTTGAGAAACTCGAAAAGCTCTTTCAATTTGATATCGACGAACCGACCGACGATCTCAACTCCTGCATGCTGAGCGTCGTTCATCAGTTTGCTCTCGAAAGTATTCAAGCGAGTTTTTACGACGTTTCAGGCGAGATTTTTGAATATGATCAGGGCAAGCCTCTGGAACCGCAGTTCGGATACTGCGAGGGATTTCTCCTATTCCTTGATCCAACGCAAAGCCCCGACTTCTCGCTTCAAACGACGATCAACTTCATCAACGCGTTCAACGCTGTGCGCGGCAAGCATCCGTCGTACCTTTCGGACGTCCCCGTCGCCATAATCGTCCCGAAGGCTGACCTTTTCACAGACGAATTCAGATTCGTCAAACTCCGCGACGCGGAACGGCGAGACGGTATTTGCCGTTCTTTTTTGGCGAAACATGGATTCTTAGAAACGCTCAACGTCATTGACGCGAGCTTTTCAAACGTCGCGTTCTTCCCGGTAATTTCCGCCAATAGTCAATGGAAACCGTACGGAGTCTTAGAGGCGGTCTCGTGGCTCATGAGCGACGAAAATTCCCCCTTTAACTACGGCGACGAACGATGCGTTTTTCTAGGAACCCGTTACAGTATGTATGAAAAGGCGTAAAGGCGTACTTCGATGATCCTGATTCGAGTCACCCGCAGAACAATTCTTTATTCCTCAAGTCTATGCCTTGGCGTTACGCTTATCGTCGTCCTCGCGGTAGCGCTCGCCTTCAAGGCGTTTACCGATGGGAAAACGAAACCGGAGCCAAAGAAGCCCGCGCAAAGCGTTTCAAAAACAGACGGCGAAAAGAGCGGCGGAACCACAAAGAGTTCGGAATCTCGCGGCAATGAAATCCCGTCGTTTTGGACGGACGCCGATGTTCCAAGCGCGGGCGCGCGTCGGAAACTCACGATAAACGGAGTGGAATTCGTATTCTGCTGGATTCCTGAAGGATCGTTCGTGATGGGCAGTCCCAGAGAAGAATACAACCGTTACAACGACGAAGTTCAGCATGAGGTAAGAATCAGCCAAGGATTCTGGGCGCTTGAAACGGAGGTCACCCAAGAGATGTGGACCCGCGTCATGGACGACAATCCCAGTCGTTTCCATAATTCTGAGCGTCGGCCCGTCGAAAACGTTTCTTGGGACGATTGTCAGTCGTATGTCGAGAAGTTAAACGCGTTCAATCTTTGTCCTAAAGGCTTTGAATTCTCACTCCCGACGGAGGCGCAATGGGAATACGCCTGCCGTGCGGAAACGACGACGCCGTTTTCCTTCGGATTCTCCTTGAACGGAGATAACGCAAATTGCGACGGAAAAAATCCTTATGGAACAGATCCGCCGGGCGCTTCCATAGGCGAAACGTCGACAGTCGGAAGCTATCAAGCAAATCCATGGGGTCTTTACGATATGCATGGGAACGTCGCGGAGTGGACGGCGGATTGGCTGGGGGACTATCCTAAATACAGAACGACCAATCCCAAGGGACCTGAGCGAGGGCGTAATCGCGTCTATCGCGGCGGAAGTTGGAGAGATAAAGCCGCCTACTGCCGCTCCGCTTACCGCGCCAGCGCCGAACCCAACGCGCGCGCCGACGGCGTCGGACTCCGGCTCGTTCTCGTGAAAGTCGACGAGACGTCCCACACGCGCCTTTGAATCCAGTCGGCAACGTTTCAGAATAAGCGCTCCTCCAATGCTCCAATACCGATTCACGTGGGAAACATTCAGACGAGACCCCTTCGTGGATATCGTTTTCGCTTCCGTGTTCCTTTTCCTCGCGTTCAACTCTTACTCCATTTATCGGGACGTTCACCAAGATACGTCGCCCCAAATCGTTCCCCACGTCAATCCAACGCCATGGGAGGATTCTCGCTCTCGGAAACCGGGCAAACGTCAAACGCTGTCGATCAAGGGGGTGGATTATCCGTTCCGCTGGATTCCCGCAGGATCGTTCATGATGGGCAGTCCTAAAGATGAAAAAGGGCATTATAAAGAAGATTTACATCGGGTGAATATCAGCCGAGGATTTTGGGCGCTTGAAACGGAGGTCACGCAAGAAATGTGGAAATCTGTCATGGGAGCCAACAACAATCCTAGCCGTTTTAAAGATTCAAAGCGTCTGCCCGTCGAAAACGTTTCCAAATACGAATGCCTGCAATACATCGAGAGGTTAAACGCGCTCGGCTTTTGCCCCGAGGGGTTCATATTTGCGCTACCAACCGAAGCGCAGTGGGAATACGCCTGCCGAGCGGGAACGACGACTCCGTTCAGTTTTGGCGATTCTCTCAACGGCGACAAGGCAAACTGCGACGGAAAAATCCTTCCCTATGGAACGACCGAA
>CAMZHY010000052.1 GCA_947307005.1 uncultured Planctomycetaceae bacterium | reverse complement strand
CGTTCCGAACGACGCTAAACTCCCGAGAATCTTGTTTCTTTCGAGTTTTTGTATCTTAAAATAGAAAAAAAGATTAGAATAGAGATTTGAGATAATCTTTTCCAAAAACAATGAAAAGTATGTTTTTTTGAATTTTAAACAAAAAAACGGTCAAACGTTCCAAGCGAGTTTTTTTAGAGAAGCGCGTTCAAAAGGTCGATTTCCCCAAAACGCGTTTGACGGCGGGCTTTTGCCGGACGGCGCGGCGCGGAGGATTCCAGCGGCGAACGAACGACGTCGGGTTATGCGAAAGTTTTTTTGCATTTTCTCGCGGCGTTCGTCGTATAACCGCTTGAGGGCGCGCGGCGCCGACGCTTCGTATGGAGACGGAGCGCCAATTAAATCGCGCGAAAAGGATTGAACGGACGCGTCTTATGCGATTGGAGCGCGTCTGACGGAGAATTTCAATGATCGACGAACACGACGAGTTCATGGACGAGCGTTTCTCTGATTGTTGCGACGCGGACGACTCTTCCGAGCGCGATACCCGAGACGGTCGGCAAAAGAACGCCTATTGTTCTTTCTGCCGCAAGCATTATCGCGAGGTGGGACCGCTCGTAGAAGGACCCGGAGGGGCGTATATCTGCGGAGATTGCGTTAGTCTCTGCGCTAAGATTCTCGAACAGGAACGTCGTCGTCGGTTCGGTTGCGGCAGACCCTTTGGTCGCGTTCCTTCTCCCCGCGAGCTTCTGGCGAAACTCGACGAGTACGTCGTCGGGCAGGATTACGCGAAGAAGACGCTTGCGGTCGCGGTTCACAACCATTATAAGCGCGTCAACTCGCAGCTCGATTTCGACGACGTCGAACTCGGCAAGTCGAACGTGCTGCTCCTCGGTCCTACGGGGTCGGGTAAGACGCTTCTTGCGCAAACGCTCGCGAAGACGCTCGACGTTCCCTTTGCGATCGGGGACGCGACGACGCTCACCGAGGCGGGCTACGTTGGCGAGGACGTCGAAAACCTTATTCTCAAACTTCTGCGCGCGGCCGACTTCGACGTAGAACTTGCGCAGCGCGGCATTATCTACATCGACGAGATCGACAAGATCGGCAAAACGAGCCAGAACGTGTCGATAACGCGCGACGTTTCCGGCGAGGGCGTGCAGCAGGCGCTCCTCAAAATGCTCGAGGGAACGGTCGCGAACGTTCCGCCCCAAGGGGGCCGCAAGCATCCGGAGCAGCAGTATATTCAGGTCGACACGTCGAATATTCTCTTCATTTGCGGCGGCGCGTTCGTCGGACTCGATAAGATCATTGAAAAACGACTCGGCAAACGCCGCATCGGTTTTTCCGCGGACGAAGGGGCGCTCTCGGCGGCGGGCGCGAACGTGATCGGCGGTTCGGATCAGAATTCGATTCTCGAAAAGACGACGTCTGAAGATTTGTACGAGTTCGGGCTGATCCCGGAGCTTGTCGGACGCCTTCCCGTCGTCGCGTCGCTTGAGCCTCTCTCGGAGGAAGCGCTCCGTCGCGTTCTTCTCGAGCCGAAGAATTCGCTCGTCAAGCAGTATCAGAAGCTTTTTGCGATGGAGAACGCGGAACTCGAATTTTCCGACGACGCGCTGCGGGTCATCGCGGCGACGGCGCTGGAACGCCGAGTCGGGGCGCGCGGTCTGCGCGCGATTCTCGAGGAGCTCATGCTTGAGCCGATGTTCTCGCTGCCGGACGTCGGGGCGGGCGCGCGGTATTTCATCACGAAAGAAATGGTCGAAGGGACCGTTCCCATAACGCCGACGACGATCGAACCGACGCGCAAATCGGCGTGAGTTTTGGGAAAATAAGGACGGTTTCTCCATGATTACGCTCGTTTGCTTGCAATTCGTAATTTTTTCGTTAGAATGGCGGAAGAAGGTTCGACGGGACCGCGCGCGTCCTCGTTTTTGACGGACGGTCGCGATTGCCGTCTCTCTTTTCCGTTAGCCGTTTCAAGGAGCGTTCCATGAAAATTGTATTTGCCGCCGACCCGTTCGCGCTTAGCCTTCGCAAAGCGATCGTCGACCACCTCAAACAAAACGGGCACGAAGTAATCGACTTCGGCGCTTCCGAGGACAACACCGAAATTCAGTATTACGAAAGTTGCGTTAAGGCGTGCGAAGCGTTGCAGCGCGGCGAAGGCGAGCGCGGGATTCTGCTCTGCGGAACCGGCATGGGGATGAACGTGATCGCGAACCGTTTCAAGGGCGTGCGCGCCGCCGTCGTGGAGTCTGTTTTCGCGGCGAAGATGTGCCGCGCGATTAACGACGCGAACGTTCTCTGCCTCGGCGCGATGATCTGGGGCGACTGGATGGCCTGCGAGGCGGTCGACGTCTTCCTCAAGACGCAGCTCGGCGACGGACTTGAAGACCTCAAAGAATTTCTGCAGCAGGCGGCGAAGACGGTCGATAAGATCGATCCGTGATTTTCGCAAGGTCGCGGAATAACGCCGCGGCGTCCGAATCAACATAGAAAACCGCGCGTTCGACTACGGTCGGACGACGCGGTTTTCTTTTTGACGCCTTCTTTGCGCCTCGTTTTTCCCTAACTTGAGATTTCGCTTGTTTTCCGAGTATTTCCGCGTTTTGACGCGTTGAGAAAGCCGGGATTTTCGTTTAAGCCGACGGCGGTTTTTATCGATAATGGATATGAGCGACGTTCTGGCATGACGATGGAGCGTTGGGGCGGTTCTAGGTTGGGGACGACCGCTAACCGTGAAATTTCGCGCGCTTGTCGCGCCGACGGCGGCTTCGAGGATAGATCAAGACCGTTATGAACAAGAAAACGATTTTTAGCGCGGCGGGACTCGCGGTTTTTCTCTTCTTTGGTTGCTTCTCCCTCTTTGGGGGACGCAACCTAACGAATGAACCGCTTCGCGCCAACCCGCCGACAAGCGCGGAAGAAGCAAATGGACGCGTCGAATTTTTCACCGATTACGACGAAGCTTTGGCGATCGCCCGACGCGAGAATAAACCGGCGCTCCTCTTCTTTATGTCCGAAGACTGCAAATACAGTCGACGGATGCTTCACGGCGCGTTCGTCGATCCCGACGTCGAACGTTTATCCCGATCTTTTGTCTGCGTTGAAATCGACGTGAACAATCCCGAGAGCGATCGCATCTGCGACGTCTTCGACGTCGACGCGACCCCGACGGTTCAGTTTGTCACGTCTTACGGCGTCGCGCTCCAGCGCGTGACGCGGTTGCAGTCGGGCGAGGAACTCTGCGATCAGATGCAGATCGCGCTCACGTCCGTCGCATGGCGCTCCGCGCACGACGCCGACGACGAACTGTCGCGACGGTAACCGTCGCGCCGGACGCGTTAAAATTGAAATAAAGCAAGCCGAACGTCGAGCGTTCGGCTTTTTTTATCTTGGCGCGTTTCGATCTGATTTTTCCGCGAAAGAAAACGCAATTCCGCCTGTCGTCGTCAGTTTTCCACGACGGCGAACGAGACGTTGGGGAAGCCCGTCTTGGCGCAGAGGATCAGGATCGGCTCGATCGCGCCGTAGGGAACGTCGCGGTTCGCGCGGATGCGGACGGAGGTCTCTCGCGTCGCCTTCGCTTTCTCTCGAAGAAGCCTTTCGCGCAACTCGTCGAGATCGACGCGCTTCGTTCCGAGATAAAATTCGTCGGCGCTTTCGACGTTCACGATGATCTTGCCCTTGTCGCTCTCGTCAAGCGTTTCCCCCGACGCTTCGCGCGGCAACGACAACTCCATCGCGACTTCGTCGTGAATCATTCGGTTCGACATGACGAAAAAAACGATGAGTAGAAAGACGACGTCGATGAGCGGCGTGATGTTAAAGCGCAACGATCTCGGTCTGTTTCCGTCCGGCGTTCGCATCGTTTTCTCCCTATCGCTTTCGCGTTTGACTCTAAGCGCCTTTCGCGCGCGTCATTCCGGAACGCCGCGACGCCAGTCCGCGAAACGCTCCTCGCAATATTCCAGATAACGATCCTCTTCGATCGCGCGCCGAGCGCCCGCGACCAGCCGCTGGTAGTACGTAATGTTGTGAATCGTTAGAAGAATCGGACCGAGCATCTCGCCCGTCGAAAAGAGGTGGCGAATATAGGCGCGACTCCTGCGACACGCGGGGCAGGGGCAGTTTTCTTCGAGAGGGCGCGGGTCGCGCTCGTATCGGGCGTTGCGCAGTCGCATGGGGCCGTAATCGGTGAACGCCATCGCGTTGCGCCCGTTGCGCGACGGCATGACGCAGTCGAACATGTCGACGCCGCGCTTGATTCCCTCCAGCAGGTCCTCCGGACGGCCGACGCCCATGAGGTAGCGCGGTTTCTCCTTCGGGAGATACGGCTCGACCGCCTCGATGCAGTCGTACATCTCGCACGGCTCTTCGCCGACGCTCAGTCCGCCGATCGCGTAGCCTTGGAAATCAAGCTCCGCGAGTTCTTCCGCGCAGTATCGGCGCATGCCGTAATCCAGCCCTCCTTGGACGATTCCAAAGAGCGCCTGATCTTCGCGGCGCTTCGCGTCGCGGCACCGCTTCGCCCAGCGAACCGTTCGACGCATCGCGTCCTCGACGACCGCGCGACTGTTCGGGAGCGCGACGACGTGATCGAACGCCATTACGATGTCGGCGCCGAGCGCCTCCTGAATCGCGATCGAACCTTCCGGCGTCAGCGCGAAAGGACTCCCGTCGATGTGCGAACGAAAGACGGCGCCCTCCTCGTTGATCTTCGTGAGCTTCGCGAGCGAAAAAAGCTGGAACCCGCCGCTGTCGGTGAGCATGGGGCGCTTCCAGCCCGTAAAACCGTGGAGTCCGCCCAATTCGCGAACGACGTCCGCGCCGGGGCGCAGCATCAGATGGTACGTGTTGCCCAGCACGATCTGCGAGCCCGTTTCCTCGAGGAGTCCGACCTCGACGCCTTTGACCGAGCCTCGCGTTCCGACGGGCATGAAGGTCGGCGTTTCGACGACGCCATGAGGGGTCGTTAAAGAACCGCGCCTTGCGGACGAGTTCGCGTCTTTGTGAAGAAGATCGTACTGGAAAAGAGCCATGTCTTTCAAATCGCGGTAATTGTTTTCGATCCGATAAAAAACGCGCGAAGCGTCCAGCGGACGCGACGCGCGCCGATCCTATCTTCGTCGGAGCCAGTCGCTAGACGCGCGAGTCGTCCTCGAGAGGAACCCGAACCCGACGACGACCATGCGAACCTATCACTGCGTGTCGCCCTTGAGGCGAATGTTGAATTCGACGAGCTTCTCGCGGATCTCCTTGAGGCTCGTGACGCCGAAGTTCTTGATTTCCAAAAGCTCGTCGGCGGATCGCGAAACAAGCTCGCCGAGAGTCTGGATGTTGAGGCGATTCATGCACTTTCGCGCGCGAACGGAAAGATTGAGATCGCTGACGGGGCGCGCCAGGATGTTCTTCTCTTCTTCGGAGAGCATGGCGACGTCCGCCGTGTCCGCGCGCTGCTTTTCCGCCGAGAACATTCCGAGCTTGAGACCTTTCTCGAAGAGAATCTTTTTGATTTCGTCGAGACTCGTTTCGCCAAAGTTCTTGCTCGCAAGCAGCTCCTGTTCGGTGTGTTTGCAAAGGTCGCGGAGCGTTTGGACGCCCATCTGGGTGAGGCACTTCCTCGCGCGAACCGAAAGTTCGAAGTCGGAGATCGGCTGGCTGAGCTTGAGGCCGAGCTCGTGCTGACGCGAGAGTTCGTCTTCGTCAAAGCGCATTTCAGACGAGCCTTGAACGTCTTTGAGGTAGAGCCTCGCCTTGGGATTCAACGGGTAGGAGTCGAGGACGCGCTGGAAGCACTGCTGGGCGAGATCGTATCGCTCGTGGTCCTCGTAGAGCAGCCCGAGATTGATCAGGACGCCGACGCTTGCGGGGAACCTTCGCGCGGCGCGCTGATAGAGTTCGATCGCCTCTTCGTCGTTTCCTCGGCGCTCGTTTTCAAGCGCGAGTCCGAAGAGCGCGCCCGGATGATCCTTGTCGACGGAGACGGCGCGTTCGTAGAGCGCGATCGCCTCTTGCGGGGCGCCGCCGATCGCGTTAATCGTCGCGCCGCGCTGATACAGATACTCCGCCGTCTGCTCGACGGCTCCCTGGAGACTGTCGAGTTCCTTGAGACTTTCGGTCAGTTTCTGAGCTTCCCGGTAGACTTCGGCGCGTCCGAGGACGCAGTCGTCGGCGTTATATCCGGCGGTCTGCGCGGCGTCGTAGGTTTTAATCGCTTCGTCGAATTCTTTGCGGACGAAGTGGAGCTTCGCGAAGTAGAACTGCGCCAGCGCGCCGCCGTCGCCCTTCTTGAGCGATTCCAAGGCGCCGTCGTAATCGCCGACGAGAAACATGCAGACGCCGAGCTTCACGCGAACGGCGGGGCTGAGTTCGTCTTCGTCTTTCGTCTTAAGTTCGTTGACCGCTTCCTTGAGTTCCTCGAATTTTTTCGCGTCGCGACTAATGGAGCTGCGCAGCTGGTCGATCTCCAGCGGTCCGAAAGGTCCAATCGTCAGAACCGTTTGCCTAACGTCGAAGTCAGCGCTGATCGTCATAACGAAGTCATTCTCCTGAAAATAAACGCTCTATTTTCGCCTCGAAGGAGACGACGGATTCACAAGCGTCGCGTTTTAAGGGCGGCGGGCCGCGCCGTAAAAAGATGAATCCAACAAAATAGCCGTCTAATTCTAGCCCCCTCAAGAAAATATTCAAGTAGGATAATCTCTACAAAATGATTTTATCCCATAAAATTTACAGATTTTGGCTTCTTAGAAAAAAAAGAACTGCGAAGCGCGTCGCTCCGCAGTCCCAGAAAGCGTCGACTCACCTGCGATTGAGTTCCATAAGGAGTCGCAGAATGTAGAAGAAAAGGGTCATGACCGACGTGAACAGCGATATCGTGCAAATGATATCGTCGTCGTCCTGCGCGTAAAGCAGCATATTCGACGTGTCGTAAAGGATGTATCCGCACGCGAAGATAATCAGCGCGACCGTGAACCACATCCCAAGTTCAAATCCCATAATTAGGGACAAAACGATCAGAATAATCGCCGCGAAGCCCGTAAACACGAGGAACGAACGCAGGAACGAAAAATCTTTCCTCGTAATAAAGACCGCCGACGACAACGCGAGGAACAGCGCGACGGTCAGCCCGCAAGCCTGCCAGATAATCGTCGTCCCGAAATACAGCGCCGCGACCGCGAGAATCGGCAGTAGAATCGCGGACTCGAGAAGCACGTAATACCCCAGCAGCGCGTACATGACGCCGCGCGTCGGGTTGCGCGCAAGAATCGCGTTGCCGACCATCGGCCCGACGATGCAGAGCAGGAGCAGGAAACCGCCCATAAGTTTGACGTTCTGCGCGGTAAAGGTCACGATCGTTTCCGCGCCGACGAGCGCGAATACGAGCGCTTCGATAAGAGCAAGCGCAAGGACGGAAAGGGTGAGTTTCGTATAAACGCGCGTAACAAGGGCGCTTTTTCTTTCCGCCGTCCAAGCGGTTCGCTCATATTCTTGATTGAGGTCGTAGTCGTTTATCGTTTGCATTACCGTTTCCTCCAAAAAAAGCGTTGAGAGACGGAATTCCAGTTCGAACTAAGTCGATCAAGCTAATTGTATGCAAAACCGTTTAAGAAATCAAGAAAAAGGGGGCGCGGATTTTGATTTCTTGACGTTTTTACAGGCGGCGCGCGGAACGAACCCAGAGAAAGGTCCCTTCAAACTCCAAGTCGTTCTCGCGTCCGTCTAGGAACGCGGGGCGCGCGGTCTTTGCAATTTGGCGCGAAGGGTCAGAGCCCCGTTTCGCGTTCGATTTTGTCGATGAGCTCGACGCGGCGCTGATGACGTCCGCCGTCGAAGGGCGCGACGAGCCAGATTCGAACGATCGCTTCCGCCGTCGCCTCGCTCAGGAAATTGCCGGAGAGGCAAAGAATATTGGCGTCGTTGTGGCGGCGGCTGAGTTCCGCGGCGACCTCGTTGTAGCAGAGCGCGGCGCGAATTCCTCTGAATTTATTCGCCGCGACGCACATGCCGATTCCCGTGCCGCAGATCAGAATTCCACGGTCGGCGCGCCCTTCCGCGACCGCTTCGGCGACGGCGGCGGCGACGTCGGGATAATCGACGACTCCTTCGGGAATCTGAACGTCGGAGTTCGTCGCGGCGAGACTGTATTTTAGCGGATAGATTTTCGCGTCGTCGACGGATTCCTCGACGCGGGCGCCGTCCGAAGCGTTCTCGATCATGAACGCGCCCGCGACCGGCTCCGCGTCGGCGTCGAGGTATTCCGACTGCGCCGCGTAATGATTCGGCAGGAGGACGTTGTACGTCAGCATTTTGGCGAACTTTGCGCCGCGATGATCGCTTCCGATGGCAATATTCATATCGAGATTCCCCGTTTCGCTGTTTAACCGCGCCCGTCGCGACAAACGCCCGGCGGGCGTTTCGACTAACGTCGGTCCGCATTATATTTTATGGACGTTTTTTGTCAACGCGGGCGAAACTTAGACGCCCCGCTCGCGTTTTAAAAGGACTTTTTTATTGCAGTTTTTCAAATCTGTATGAGAAAAGTCCTTTTTTGCCAAGTTAAGAGCGCGTTTCGTTCTTGCGTCGATTCTTTGGAATAGAATAACCCTGGAAATTTCGTCGATCCTTGTCGTTTGAAGTATGGCTTTTGACTCTGTTTGTTATAAAATTTCGGGAGCGTTCCGCGTTTTGTCAACTTTCAGGTTATTCGACGAGGCTATGGCATTATGAAAGTTTCGATCATTGTTTTGTCGTCGTTGTTGGCGCTATTAGCGACGACCTCGTCCCGGAAAGAAAATAGCGATTCCCCGACAAACTCGGACGGGGACGTCTATCTCATTACGAAGGTCGAAGGAAGCGTCGACTGGAATTCAATTCCGACGACGGAGATTGACAAGGTTTTGTGGGTCGAAGACGCGGGGGTCCGCGCCCGGGGGCAGCTCTGCTACGACGACGAGAATCTCTACGTTCATTTGAGCGCGACGGAAAAGGATATCCGCGCGGAGAACACGGCGCCGCTCTCGCCCGTTCATGAAGACAGCTGTCTTGAGTTCTTCTTTTCGCTCGACGACGGAGCCAACTATTTCAACTTTGAAATCAATCCGAACGGCTGCCTTTGTCTGCAATTCGGTCCCAAGAGATCAAATCGCATCGATATTGTGAAAAGAAACGCCGCCGAGTATTTCGATATTCAAACGAACCGAACTTCCGACGGCTGGGAAGTCTTCTATCGCATTCCCCTCGATTTCATTCGGTTGTTCTATCGAGACTATCGATTTGAAGGCGATCTGTCGGCGAATCTCTATAAATGCGGCGATAAAACCCCGCGCAAACACTATTTGTCGCGAACCCCGATCGATCTCGAAACGCCGAATTTTCATTGCCCGGAATACTTTGGAAAAATGCGCTTTGAGTAAGGCGGTATTTTCAGATAAGCCCCGCAGGCGACAATTGCGGTTCGTCTCTATGCGTTCAACGACGTCGCGTGTTTCTTATCTTCGGTTTTCATATATGGGAAAACCGAAGATAAGAAAAAAGCGCTTCGGTTCCTTATGTTCCAGTTGGTTGGCAGACGGTTGGTTCAGTTCAAGGAAGGGGTTGAGAAGGTTGCGACCTATCGAAGCTAGGAATTGTGACAAGTCGCGCGTAAAAAGACTCAAACGTCTCGCTACTGAATCTTCCTCTGTCTTGACGAGATTTGACAAAAACAGCTTGATTCGATCAAAAATGGGCGCTCCAACCGGTTTGATCGTTTGTCAGCCCCTTCCTGTTTGTTCTGTAACCTCTTGTTCGAGTCTATGTTACAGATAAACAAAGAAAGGGCTTTTTTCAAGGTCGACTACCGCGTCTCAGATTTACGCCCCGTATTTTGATTTCACGAGATAATCGCGAGATAATTTGATAACGTAACTCCTTAAACAGCAAACGATTCTTGTTTTTGTTTTTTGACGACGACGACATTTTCACGAGATAATCGCGAGATAATTTGACGGCGTAACTCCCTGAATTTCAAACAACTCCCCATTTCAGCCTTTGATCGCGGAGATTTTTTACAAGATAGTTGCGAGAAGGTTACGCCATATGCTTTTTCAGCGCGTCCATTGTCATTTGCAACTGGGTGAGAAACTCGACGCTTTCCACTGCCAGCGAATATTTCGTCGACGGTCCATTTCCTGTTTTTCTTATAAGTTTTCTTTCCTCAAGTTTTTGTACTGATTTTCTAACTTTATATTCCGTTGTTTTCAATTCTGATCGAATTTTATTGATTGCGACAGCTCGAACGTTTTTAGCGATAAATTTCAGAACTGCTTTTTCTTCCAACGTAAGATCTGGATACGAATCGGCCAGATCGATATTCCATACGCGAAGTTCAGTGCGTGAAAGGTCAGTGATTATTTCAGGGCGCCTGAATTGATTCTGAATTGCCGTTTTGTAAATCAACGGACCTCCAAACCCTTGTCTTTCCGACACGCCCAAAAGACGGAACAACTTCATGATAATTTCGTTTCTTGGTCTTGAATCTCCTCCCATCATAAATTGACGAGAAGAAATCAGCATCTTACCCGGATTTACAAAATAAAACCACCCGTCATACGCTTCTATTTTAGTCGAAGGATATCCTTGAATATAGTCTGCGTGCGCAAGGCAGTTGACGAGACATTCTCTCAATGTTTCGTCAAAATCTGAAATGGGCAGACGATATTGACGGCGGTCTAATGCAAACGATTCTTGGAGAAGCGTTTTTATTTTTTCATATACAACACCGTAAAAATTGTATAAATTCATCTCATAATCGCCGGGTTCATCGTCAGAAATCCGATCGCTCCAGCGCGGATTATTCCCCCGCCGATTGAAATAGTCTAGGTGGTAATGAGGAAACAGTTCTTTGATCGAATTTACCTTTCCAAGGAAAAGTAAAGTTCCTCGTTTCAAATTTAATTTTCCCGTCCCTCTGGTCTTAAAGCAAGCGCCTATTTCCGTCAAGAATTCCTCATTTCCCATCTCAATATAGTTTTTCTTGGGAAAACGGTTGCTTACCCGCTCTTTAAAAGTAATCAGAGATTCCTTATCCAAATCCTCTATTGTAAACCCTTCCGCAGATAACGTATCCTGCCCCGGTTGGTTGTTTCGCATAAAAGCGGCGAGCTCATCCTTTGTCGCCTTTCGATCTCCATCTCCAGTGCGAATCCAAGTATTTTCAAGTTTTCCACCTATATAAACCGGCTTCATGTTTTCTGCCGCTTCTTTTACACGTACGATGATAATATTTTTTCCATCGATCATGTATTGCTGCACATCTTGATTTTCCACATTTCGGAAACTGACCTTATTCGTGTTAGAGAGTTGATCCCAAAGGTTAATCAACGTTTTATGCGGGTTTCCAACGCCTTGTAATACATTCTTCGGAAAACCTTCTTCCAAACCTAAGATAATCCAACCGCCCGCCGTGTTACAAAATGAAGAATAGCTTTCCCAAAAGGCGTTGGGGAGTTCAGAAGCCTTCTTCATTTCGATATAGTGTTTCTCGTGAATATTCTCAAGCCAGTTCTTCAGATCTTCAAGCGTTAGCCTTTCAGGACTGATTTTGTTTATCACAGAAGTCTCCTTTAACGCGACGGCAGCGTCTTTTCTAACGACCTTATTTCAAGCGGATGAATAATGTGGGCGTTTACGATCAAAAACGGCTTCTTACGACTTAGAATCGTTAATAAGGTGAAAAAGTATTGAGTTTCAGAGTTCCTTCTGGAGTATACATTCCGCTTCGAGGTTGTACAAGCCCGGTTTCATAACGGTTCGTTGTGGGAAAGGGATGGAAAAAGTAATCTCTGAAATAAAGGCGGACTTTTGCGGACTCTTTCGTCGGCGCATGAAGCCTCTGTTTCTGTTTGAATCAGAAGGATCGAATTGTTCGACCTCGTAAAGACAAACGTCGACTAATTTACCGCTCTTTTGTGGAAATCACTTTTAGACGTTCTCGACGTCGATCTCCCTTCATCTGAACGATGGGATATAATACGTTGGTTGCATAGGACGATTGTTGAGGGGTTACGTCGTGCGTCGACGTTGTCGCGGCGTCCTTGGTATGCGACGGGTTTTCCTTTAAACAACAGGAGTCGTTATGTCAAAACGTTATAAAAAAGATAGCCTTATCGTCGAAGTATGCGCGGATCGCGCGGAGTTGGGGCGTCGGGCGGGGGCGGACGCCGCCGAGGCGATTCGCGCCGCGATTGAGAAGAAGGGAGAGGCGCGCGTGATCTTTGCCGCCGCGCCGTCGCAGAACGAGACGCTCGACGCGCTCGTCGCGGCGCCCGGCGTCGATTGGTCGAAGGTCGTCGCGCTGCACATGGACGAATACGTCGGACTGCCGATCGGTTCGCCCGCGCGCTTTTCGCGGTATCTCAAAGATCACTGCTTCGAGCGACTGCCCTTTAAAGAAATTTATTATCTCGACGAAGAGAAGGGGGAAGATACCGAAACGCTCCTCAAACGCTACGCCGAGATTCTCGCGCAGGCGCCAGTCGACGTCGTTTGCATGGGGATTGGCGAAAACGGACACGTCGCGTTCAACGACCCGCCCGTCGCCGACTTTAACGACCCGCTTCCCATCAAGCTCGTCGAACTCGACGACGCGTGCCGCCGCCAGCAGGTCAACGACGGCTGCTTCCCGAATTTCGACGCGACCCCGACGCACGCGCTTTCGCTCACCGTCCCGACGCTCGCAAACGCCGGACGCCAAATCTGCGCCGTCCCCGGCAAGCTCAAGGCCGCGGCTGTTCGCAGAACGCTCGACGG
>CAMZHY010000051.1 GCA_947307005.1 uncultured Planctomycetaceae bacterium | reverse complement strand
GATAAAGTCGGCTATGCGTGAATTTTGAATTGACCGATGAAAAGCGCCATTTTAGGGTCCATTTCATCGTAAATAGGACTTTTTCCTGTATCCAACGTACAGATTCTTGCCATGTCGTCTTCATCAAGTGTGAAGTTGAAGACGTCTAGGTTTTGAGCCATTCGATCTTTATGGACGCTTTTAGGAATTACGACAATGTTGCGTTGTATCAACCAACGTAACATAACCTGAGCAGTTGTTTTATCATATTTAGAAGCAATGCCTTTCAAAAGAGAATTTTCGAAAATGTTATTTTGCCCCTCGGCAAAAGGAGCCCATGCTTCGTGTTGAATTCCATGTTCAATCATAAAAGCAGCTTCTGAATGCTTTTGGTTCCACACATTTGTTTCTATCTGGTTAACGGCAGGTTTGATTTCGTTCATATTGAAGAGATCGGCAAGACGTTCATTCCAAAAACTCGTTACCCCAATAGCACGAACCACTCCCTCCTTATAAAGCTTTTCTAGGGCTCGCCATGAACCGTAATAATCACCGTACGGTTTGTGGATTAGATATAGATCTAGATAGTCTAAATTTAATTTCTTCAATGAGATATTAAATGCTTTAAGCGCGTTTTCATATCCGAAGTCTTGCACCCAGAGTTTCGTCGTTACGAATAAATCTTCCCTGGCGATTCCGCTTTTCTTAAGCGCGGCTCCGACCTCGCCCTCATTTTGATACGCAGCGGCGGTATCAATCATTCGATACCCTAGGTCAAGCGCGTCGGAGACTGCTCGTTCCGTTGCGCCTTGTTCCGCAATTTGATAAACCCCGAAACCGATCATTGGCATTCTAATGCCGTTGTTAAGCGTCGTATATTCCATAGTAATCCTACCTTCAGTAAGAGTTAGTTCTACAAAAAAAGAGAAACGTCAACCAAGCCGAAAAAGGACGCGTTTACGCTGTTTGAATAAACGCGTCCTTCTAGGTTGTTGTTTTATTTAAGTTCTTCTATTGCAGCGCCGATAGCTTGACGACGTTCTAGTAAAATCTGAGGATTATGAGAAAAGTGTGTCAAATCCTTCGAGATTGCTTTGAAATCGAAGAGTTGTTCAAACTCTGTGCGTTTTTCAGGCGAGAGGTTGTCGCCTTTTTCTGTTAGTAGCTCTCTTAGGATTCGAAGAGTTTCACAATCCTGAATACCAGCGCGAAGCATTTCCCAACGTATGCTTGCATTGGGAGCGTCAAAGACTGGTTTTCCGTCGTTCATACCTGGGACGGCGGCGGAAAGAGGCGGATAGATGAAGCGTCCGTCTCCATTTCCCCAGGGACGCTTTGTCCCATTCGGCAAACCATATCCGGTCATATAGCACATTGGATCGACATATGGATTCTGGCAATCATCCCCAAACGCCGTATTACTCGTCCAATAAGTAGATTCCCAAATCAGACTTCCAACGATATCTCGCTCAAAAGCTTGCCAGTGCCAAATGCGTAATTCTTGGGCTGGATGATCCGTAAACTCGGTACAGTAAGGAGCTTTCGGCCCTGTACAAACATACCACCAAAACCGATTCCCTTCCCTACGTTGGTTCTGCGATCCTTCATGAGAATAATATTGGCTTAGAGGACACCAAATGTCGATGGACGTATTGAATTGTTTCAACGTTTTTTCAAAACCGGGGGAAGGTTCTTCCGTGAGCATTCGCGCAACATCAGGCAAATACTTCTTGAGCTTTGCAAACTCGCCTGCGACAAATTCGTAGTCTTTTTCTTCTGGCTCGTCAAAGTTGTAAGTATAGGCTGCATCAAGTAATCCGATTTCACGGAGATGGTCTTGAAGCTTTCTACCATAGTCGGTCATCATCGAATCGTATTTTTTATTATAAAACTTAAAACCTTCAATTGCGCCATCGTAACGGGCGTCAAAAGATCCGCCGCCTAAACCGACAACTTCTAGTCTAAAGTTTGTAAAGTGATACTTTTCGAAGACGCGTTTGATCTCTTTGTCAAAAGCAGAAAAGTCGATATCGCAACATGGAGGATTTGCGTCGGGTTTCCAAGCCACCCTAATTGGATCCATTGGAGTCGGATGGTAGGGACTGATGCGATAGTCGCCAAACGCCTTAAAATACATTTCAAGGACGGCTCGCTTATCTTCCTCCGTTTGGCAGTTGTGATAACGCCAGATGTTTGTCGGAGACATTCCAAAAGCGGTTTCATGGTGATTTTTGATCGGTAGATCAAAGTTCCAGACGTGAACAAGGAAGGGGACGTCCGCCGAAAACGTTCCATGATTAGCGGCTAACCGAACCACGCCTGAATATTTTCCGGGTTTTGTTCCTGCCGGCGTTCTAACAGTAACCCAAATGGGTAAATTATCAGATTCCTTTATAGTAATTGGCGCTCCCAAACCGTCTGAACCTTTCTCTAGAGGAATCAGGGCGTCTGGATAGTATCCGGGAGCGCAAGAACTATCGGTGGGATCGCTTACATAATGATAGTAGGCGTAACGGAGTTGAACGTTATTCTTAGAGATAGTATTCCCCGAGTTATTGTCCTCCGTTCCGCGTAGGTCGTCCAAAAGCGTGACTGTTACTTCTTCTAGCGCTCCCTTGCGAGGTCTCAGAACAATTTGGAAAGATTCATAATCGTTACCCGCCGTATATATTTGAATGGGCTTTGCTTTTTGAATCTTGCAAGAAGTAGGGCTTTGGGGGACATGATAGTCGGCGTCGCACCATGAGAGATCGACCCTGTCAGAACTTATGACGCCGTCAATTAAATGCGTGAAATCCTGTATAAAATACCGATACACTCGGCGTGTCAAATACGTAGGACGCTTGAGATTGGCGGCGTAACGGATTTTCAAGACGGGATCGTCGGCGTCTCCAATGGTTTGAAGATTCGTTAGTTGGTCAGAATCCCAGCGCAGAAGATCGCTTTGACCATTGTCGTTTGGCATCGTCCAGACGCCATCGTCGTTGTAACTCCATAATGTCGTGTCTGCTCCCGTTTCATTTTCTTCGCTCGCTAGGTCGGCAAAAATGACGTCTCCCCTTCCGTTGAAGCAAGATTCTATTTCCTGATTAATAGAAAGTTTAGCCCCGAACGCATGAACCTGCAAATTACAACCCTGTCCGACCTCAATTTCTTCGGCGCGTATTCGTAAGAAAAGCTCCCCTATTCTTTCTCCGTTAAAAAAGGACGCTAAGGAAAAAGTTTCGGAGCCGAGTCCAATAATCTCGCCGATTTGAACCCAATCGTCGCCGTTTCGGCTTGCCTCTATGAAAACCTTTCCTTTATCGTGATATCCAACTGAAACATGAACAGATCCGTTGTAAAACGGAATCGACGCCAAAGGCGATACAATAGATTGCGAGTTGGACTGCACGATTTGTTTTGGCGACAATACAAATCGGTATGTTAAGGTTGAATTATTAGAAAAACAAAAACGGTCAGAGTTGAAAGACGCCGTCATGGAATAAAGCGGACGGTCGAAATCTGTATTGTCAAAAGATTTCAACGCGGCAAACTCGTATTCTGATTCGCTAATTTCTTCACCGGCTCCTAGTTCTAACACGGTGGAAGAAGGCGTGTTATCCTGTTTTTGAGCGTAAATTTGCTTGTATATAGGGACGACGGCGGAAAGTCGAGGTTCTGCAACGTAGAAAGTACGATCTGAACTCCACTGAGCAAAGCGAACCGAGGCGTCATAAACGTTGTTTGTTCCTTCGGGAGTAAAAAAGACGACCGAGTATTCCTCGGAAGGAACGTTGCCTTTATCAAGGGCGTTAACGTCGAGATTAAAGAACTCAGAACCTGCGCAAAGACATCCAGCTCCTTCGCTTTCTGACGCAGACGCCTTGAACCGGAGCCGGTAACCTTTACGAGGTTCAAAAGGTATCTTTTCAGAAAGCCACGATGAAGATTGACCGTTGCCGGCGATGGTAAGAACTTCTCCCAAACGATCATTCTTAACCGCAACATCTTGATTTGACGATTTCCAGCCGTGCGGAATGGAAGGAGTCAAGGCGGCTGGGACATAGAATGGTTCCGCGGCTGTTAATGTCGCCGAACAAAGAAACAATAATCCCAATAAAACGGCTGATTTTGTATTGAACATGCCTGTCCTCATCCTCGTCAGGTCTTTCCAAATCTTAACGATCCAATAGGTCGCAGAGCGTTGAAAAATCGCGCTCTCATGAGTGAATTAAGTATATTGCTTTGGAGAGCAAAAGTAAACCAATGGTTGCCACGGTCGTAATAGTCGGTTGAAATCCTATTTTTATTCGATTATGATTACCCGCGGGGCTAGCTTTTTAAGAATAAGCCTGATTATCCCTCAACATTGTTCCTAAGTTAATTAAGGGTTGTGTGAAATGAAACGAAGAGAATTTGGTCAGACATGCGCTTCCGCAATGCTCGCGACGCTCGTGGGTTCGCTTTCGGGTTCTAATGTCTTTGCGGATGAGAACTCTTCTGAGAAAAAATTGAGAATCTTACTGATTGTTGGCGGACATTCGTATGATCGTGAAAATCTTCATGCAATGCTTAACAATTTTCCCAACGCCACGTTTGATGAAATTGCTATCCCCGACAAGCAAGATATGCTCAAACCAGGGCTTTCAAAGGATTATGACGTTCTTGTTTTCCACGATCAATCATTTTTTGAACTCACGCAGGAACAAAAGGACAACCTCGAAAAGCTCTTTGGCGACGAGGGAATTCCTACCGTCATGCTACATCATGCGCTTATATCGCACCCGGAGTTTCCCCTCTTCCGCGAACTCTATGGAGCGCAGTACCTATTGAAAGACACCGAAATCGACAATCGAACCTATAAGGCGTCCTCTTACCTTCGTCCGACGAACGTGAACGTCTATATTGCGGCTCGAAAACATCCCATTACTGAGGGAATAGGCGATTTTACGCTTGTTGACGAGGTCTTTAAGAACGTGTACTTTAATCCGCACATTGACGTGCTTGCTCGAACCGATCACCCAGAAGGAGATCGTCCCGTTATTTGGCTATGGCGTTACAAAAAATCTCCCGTCTTTGGCATGATACAGGGCGACGCTGGAGGCGCTTTTAACGACCCGAATTTCCGTAAACTTTTTTACCAAGGAGTTCGCTATATTGTGTCGCACAAAGACGAGTGATTCGAACTGCGCTTTTATTCACGCATGACCTTTCAACGGGAGCGTCGTTCAGTCGATTGCTCCTGTTGAGAGGGGGAGATTTCTTCTTTTTTTGGGGGTGAGATCGTCTGAGGTCTGACGAGAATTCGCTTGGAACCGATAAAATATCGATCATTCGAGGTAGCCGCGATTCGAACCACACATTCTCCCGAAAAACTTGCAGGAGCAACAAGGGAAGCGTTGTAATTTCCGTTTTTAGTTTTAGTTCGTACCGCATCGATGACGAACGCGTTTGCCTTTTCATAGGTCTCGTTGAACTCCCGCCGGGTTTCTTCCGATTCGACAAGAATCTTAGATCGGGGTTGCGAGGACGAATAGGGACGAAAATCGGCGGGCGCTAATTCCACCTGAACAATAGCTTCTGTTCCCTCGTTTATTGGCAACTGACCTGAAACGGTTATTGGATTAGCCGAATAGGTAATTTCAGGCGCTTCGAGGGAAACACGGGTTGGGAACTTAATCCGAAGGAGCGGATCGCCAAAGAGATTGAATTCTGCAATATGATCCTGAAGTTGCTCATTTAATCGGCTTGCAGTAGGATCGAAAAAAGTGGCGATTTGTCCGATTGTCTTTCTGAAGGAGGCGTTCTTACGCCTTAACTCTTCCGCGTCCTCAAGGGATTGTTGAAGTCTTTGGTTAATCCACTCAAACCGAGAATTTGATTTGTTGCCGTCTGGTTTTCTGGAATTCTTCTCAGAGTCCGCGTTTAAAACGTTGACGTTTCCGTCTGCTGAAAAAACAAGTTCGCCGCGATCCTGTTCATCCTCGTCGGTTTCACTAAGCGTTTGACGTTGAGCTTTAAGGTATAACGAGCCAAGCGTGCGGTAATCTTCCGTTTTAGCATCCTTCGATGAATTGTGAGAAAACGCCGATTCAAGTAACGCCGAACCGAAATAACACATTCCGTAGGGAGCCGTTCGACGACTCGCGGCTAGAACCGCCACAGGACCGTTTTTTTGAAGCAAGGCTTCTTCGGCGAGACATCGGCGCGAGGCGTCGTAAGCTCCTGTGTAGCACGCAAAAAAAAGCATAATTGGCGGATGACCCACACAATTAAACTTGGCGCAATCTTCGATTTCTAAGACGCCGTAATCGTTCCCGTTTGGCGACAGATAGCGGTCTAACCCAGTGGCGCGACCGTGCCCAAGATAAGCCCAGAAAAGAGAACCTTCGTTGATTCTTTCAATCGTTTTCTTTTCAAAATCTGCTGGATAAGGGCAAAACGGGCTTTGTGGAGAAAACTGCGTAAGCGAGAGGACAAATTCTTGGGGAAGATAGTCGGCAAAAAGCTTTCGCGCGATTTTATCGACAATTGACGTCACAAGCATAGAGACGCCGCCGAACGGGTTCTTACCTTCAATAACCTCTCCCGGTTCGCTTCCTATAGCTCTAAGGTCAAGTCCATTGGGACCTGCGATAATATTGACTTTGCGCGTCCAGTTGCCTATGGGAGAGTTCTGCTCGTAATGAATGACGTTGTCTATACAGACGTCGAGCTCATTTGTTGTTTCAACGGGAAGACGGCCAATTGGGACGTCGGGAAGATTGTCGCCGTCGAGATCGGCGTAGTAAGAATCGCTTGCTAAGAGATCTTCAGAGCCAAAAATTTGGACGACAAGAGCTGGAACTCGAGGCGCGGGAACGACGTCGCGCCATCCATGAACCGCTGAATCTGTCGGCGCGCCGTCACCTATAAGTAAAATTGCTTCGATTCGATGTTCCTTGGCTGATTTCCTGATTTTTTCACGTATCTCGTTTGGGGTTACAAAGGGATGCGAGAAATCGTCTTGATTGTCGCTATTAAGAACTGGCTCAAGAGGAAGATACAGTATTTTATAGCCCTGCCCTTGTCGATATTCTATCCAACGCTGAAGAGAATCATGGAAGACAGGTGGAGCGATAACGAGAACAACTCGATCGAGTTCGTCTCGCACCCCAGTCCACCCGTCTTGGTTTAAAACGGTTGCGTCGTTATCTACAGGAGACTCCTCATAAACGTTGACTTCGGCGCTTTCAACTACCGAATTCGCGAGATAAGACGCGCGATCCTCGCGTTCCTCTTCTTGTTCACAGCCAATAGAATAACCCTGCGTTGAGAAAAGCGCGTACGAAAGGGTTATTGTCATGAGGATAACGCAATAAAGACGTGACCTACCAGTTTTTTTTATCATTTTTTATACGATCTCTACGCCTTCGGTGTAAGCACGGTTCAGCTCTCGCCCTGTCTGACGCTCAAAATTAGCCCGAAAACAAGCTGATAACCCTACGACGTCGATGGCTTACGGGATAATTTACGGTTGAATGATCACAAATCGCGCTGATTTGTACGCAGTTCCGTGTTCAAACGCTTCGCAACGCTTTGAAGGTTACAAGACCTCGTTCGGGGAGAACACAGAGTCGCTGCGCCCATATTTTCAGCATGGCTACGCTGTAATGATCTGACCTTTCTTTCCATTGTATTATATCCTGAAAAATAAATCGGCGTTTATTATTTTCCATGTTATCCAGTTTGATTGACAAGGTATAGACGAATGAACATCCTTGTTCCAAGCATACTGGAATCTTAGAGCTGAGCGCAAGACGAGAACCTCCGACTTGTCCCGAAATTTCTGCGTCTAGTTATATACTCTGTCTTCTGAATCTGTTATACTGAGTCCGAAGGCGCTTTACAGTCTAAGGGCCGGTAGCCAGACATTGTGAAGAATTACGCTTATTTTGCAGACGTTCCTTTCATCGGTACTTTAACTCATGCCCGTAAGAAACGTGTATTACTTTTTGATTGTGGTTTTTCTCTCGATTTTTATCGCTTCTAAGACCTCAATCAGGGATCAAATTACGCGCAGCGTCGCGCGTCTTGTTCAAAGGAACTCCCTATCGTCTCCTTCTGAAAAAAATGTTTACGAAGGTTCTCTGGCGGGAATGCTTAGCGCTGCGAACGACGAACCTTACACCGCTTATCTACCGCCCAGCGAACAGCCTGAGTATATGCGTGAGATCCAAGGGCAATACGCGGGTATTGGATTGTCAATGTTCGTAAAAGATCCGAAATCAGGCGAATTTTATTTTGTTCCTCAGCGTAATTCTCCTGCGGCAAAGGCTGGTTTGAAGTTTGGCGATCGTATTGTGGAGGTTGACGGTCAAAGCGTTGTCGACAAGTCTTTATTTGAACTTTCCGAATCGATTCGCGGGGAGGAAAACACGACTGTCAAACTCAAAATTCGTCCGCGCTCGTCGATAAAAGAGTTTTTTCCCAGCCTCGATAATGAGAAAGAGGAACTAATTGACACGTCGGTTACACGCGCTGTTATTCAGCAGGATGTAGTCCTTGGCGATCGCATTGACGATGAGAAGTGGGTGTTTACTCTCAAAGACGCCCCTGAAATCGGTTATGTGGCGATTGAACAATTTACCGACTCTACCGGGGTTCAGACAAAAGAGGCGCTCGACGAACTTGAGAAACAGGGGATTGCAAAAGTTATTCTTGATTTTCGAGGAAATCCCGGCGGGGTTCTTTCCGACGCCGTTGCGATATGCAATGAACTTCTTGCCTTAGGGTCGCCAATCGTTGAGACTCGTGACAAGAATGGCAATTCGCGCCTTTACGAAGCGACGAAGAAAACGAGACGTCGATTTAAAATCGCCGTCCTTATTGACGGAGAAAGCGCTAGCGCGTCGGAAATTGTCGCTTCTGCGCTTCAGGACGCCGGAGTCGCCGTTGTTGTCGGGTCGCGTTCATATGGCAAGGGGACGGTACAGTCTATTTTTGAGCTTCCCTTCCACTCTGGCGCGCTAAGAATGACGACGGCGTCTTTCTGGCGTCCCTCGGGGAGACCGATTCACCGCAATCATGACGCTAAATCAAACGACGAATGGGGCGTGACTCCAAATCCCGGCTACGAAGTTCACGTCTCGCCTTTTCAGAGCTATTATCAAAAGTGGATTCGTCGAGTTCGTATTTCATCGAAAGAACCTAAAGGAATTGACGCTCGCGTCCTTTCTTTTACGACCTTTCAAATGAAGGAAATTGAGCGTGAGTTACGAAACGGTTCGCCTAGGGAAAAGGCGGAAGTTGCCGCTGAAATAGGTTTGTCGCCCGATGAAGTATATGCGGTACTTGGGTTGGCGGTAAATTCCGAAAATCCTAAAATCCCAGATTCTAAAAATGAAGACGAAGCGTCCTTCTCCATAGACCTTACCGAGTTCAAACCCGCTGGGCGCGCGCCCTATTTTGACCCTCAGCTTGATAGGGCGATCGAGTATCTTCGCGATTCTGATCTTGCGTCGTCTGATGACAAAGAAAATCGCTAACCGGGTGATTGTCGAATGAATTGTCAATAGACGTATGTGACTTTAACGAGGTAAATTATGTTTAGGCTATTCAACTTTTTTATTTCGATTTTGGTTGGCGCGACGGTTTTAACGCTGTCCGACCGCCTTCATGCTGTCGAGATTAATCTTGCGAAAGATGGGACGTCTGAATACAAGATTGTCCTTCCTGATTCGCCTTCTCCAGTCCAAATCTCGGCGGGAAATGAGCTTCAATCGTTTTTCAAACAAGTTACAGACGTTGAACTCCCGATAGTTTCCGCTTCTGACGTTAAAGATCAATCAATTGATGAGAGCAAACTATTTATCATTGGTCCTGGCGACCTTTCCTCGCGGTTGCTTGGCAATGGGGCTGAAGATAATTATCCGTATGATGGAATCATTTTGAAGTCTATTGGTAATTCAATTGTCCTTAGCGGTTCGGCAAATCGAGGCGCGCTCTATTCTGTTTATGAGTTTCTCGAAAAAAAACTTGGATGTCGGTGGTGGACGTCCACCGAATCAACGATTCCTCATCAACCCAATTTGACGATCGATAATGATTTGGACGTATGGTACGCTCCGAAGTTTGTCTATCGCGAATCGTTTTATCGCGACGCTTTTAACGGTCTTTTCGCTGCTCGATCGAAATGCAACGGCAATAACGAGCCGATTCCAGCCGAATTCGGCGGTCACCACTCTTTTCAGTATTTTGTCCATTCGTCTTATCCGTTAATTCCGCCTCAGAAATATTTTCTTGAGCATCCCGATTGGTTCTCTGAGATTGACGGCGTTCGTAAAGTCGGTTACCCCGGGTGGAGCGGATCGCCGAGCGCGTATACGGAATTTGTTAAAAAACTTAAACCTGAACAAATATATGAACCCGGCGCTCAACTTTGTTTTTCAAATGACGAGATGATTGCCGAAATGGTCAAGAACGCGCGAGCGGCTCTTCGCGACAACCCTAGCGCGTCTTTTCTTTCGATCAGTCAGAACGACTGGCATGGTTTCTGTACCTGCGAGAAGTGTCGTAAAATTGACGAGGAAGAGGGCTCGCATATGGGATCTCTTTTGCGGGGCGTCAACAAAGTCGCCGAGGCGCTTGAGGAAGAATTTCCCAATCTTTATGTAGAAACGCTCGCTTATCAGTATACGCGTAAACCTCCAAAGATTACGAGACCGCGTAAAAATGTCATCGTTCGTCTCTGCTCCATTGAATGCTCTTTTGCCCAGCCTCTTAATTCTGAGGCAAATCATACCTTTCGCGACGACCTTGTTGGCTGGAGCAAAGTTGCGGATCAATTGTTTGTCTGGGATTACGCCACCGATTTTGCGTTTTATCTGTTGCCATTCCCGAACTATCGCGTTATCGCCCCGAATATGAGATTCTACCAAGATCATAATGTCGTTGGGTTCTTTGAGCAGGGCGATTATCAGTGTGAAACGGGCGATTTTGTCCAGTTGCGAAACTGGGTTGTTTCTAAATTGCTCTGGAACCCGCGTCTGGATCAAGAGGCGTTGCGGGACGAATTTATAGAGGGGTATTACGCTCCCGAACTTCTTCCTATCTACCGCGAGTATTTTGACGCTCTCTCGGACGCGGTTGAAAGCAAAAACTTTTATTTATCGATCTTTAAGCCCAATACGGGAGAATGGCTTGATTTAGACACGCTCAATAAAATTACGAAACTCCAAAGGCAAGCGCTTGAAACGGCAATAAGACTTGAAAACGAACAACCTGAGCGTCATAAAGGACTTGTTGCTAAAGTTCGTCGTGAGCAAATTCCACTGGACTTGGTCTGGCTTCAAGAATATCGCTCTGCAAAACTCACGTGTAAACTTCGCGGCGTTGAATTTCTGGGACCCGCAAACCCATATCAGGCGGCAAAGGATTTTGTCGCTAAGCTTGACGAATTTGGCGTGACAAAGAGGCGAGAAAGCGAAGGTCCTAAAGCCTTCGAAGCCTTCAAAAACGATCTCGTCAAGGGATTCGAAAACTTCGAACGTCAGACTGTCGTCGCAACGCCTGTTTTTTGCTTAGACCTTCCGGAAAACAGTTGGTTTGATTTGCAAGAGTATGACATGAATAAGGCGCGTCTTGACGAATGGACGTTCATGGTTGACGATGAAAGGGCTTCGAATGGACGCGCAGTTAAAATGCCGGGCAATCATTTCGAGTGGGCGTTAAACTGGCCTCTTAACGACAACCTTAAGTATCTCAAACCTACCGGCGATTCTAAGGAAACTCCCGAATTCCACGTATACGCCTATGTTCGTTGCGAGGCGTCTGTCGACGAAGGTTTGTCGATGACTCTTGGCGTTTACAATGAACGCGACAGGAAATCGGACTTATATAAGGAGATTCCCGTTTCCGATATCAAAGGGACGGAGTATAAACTCATTGATCTTGGCGTTGTCGCCTATGTTCCAGGTCAATATCTCTGGTTTGCGCCTCCAAAACGCCCAGGAGAGGTTGACGCCGTTTACATAGATCGCGCAATCATCGTGCGCGAGCATTGACAACGGCTTGGCGAAGTTAAATCGACAAGCAACTGAAAAGAACGAGGGCGCTTTTGTTTCGTCCTCGTTTTTTTAGTTGTTTGACGCTTTTCGTGGACTTTATGGGATCGTGCTGAAAATGAACGATAAAGAGAAATTCCCTACTCTAGCTTGAAAAGAAACGGTCTTAGCGTTACAATCGGTTGCAGGTTTGTGTTTGGAAGTCAGAGTCTGGGACGTTTGTTTCGAAATGAAGCGACGCGCGCGCTGACCTTGGGGGCGTCGCGCGCGACGCTTTTCGCCTTTTTGCCGGTTTGGCGCCGTTTCGGTTCACCTTGGCTTTGATCCTATCGTTCTTGACGCATAAATTTGTGTTACGGAGGGGTAACCTTGTTTGTCGCCGCTTCAACTCGTTGTTTTCCTGACGTTCCTTTTACGAGGTCTCTTCAGAAACTTGCCGAACTTGACTTCCATTCGGCTGAAGTGGTCGTGGGTTACGGTAAGAGCGATATTAACCCCGACTGGTTGTCGCAGGATTTGCTTGGCGTTGTGCGAATGTGTTTCTCACAGCGTCAAGTTACTCCATTTGCCGTCTTTCTCGATATTTCAACCGACGATCCTAACTACTATTCCGTCTTTGAGCGTTGCGCGCAGTTGTGCCAGTTGCTTAAAGCGGTAACGCTTGTTGTTAAATCGTCGCCGGCGGGAACTCCCTATAATGAAGAATTCGAGCGTCTTCAGAGAATGACGCGTTATGGGTTGGGAACGGGAGTGGTTATATCCCTTCTTACAGAACGAGACGCTATTTCCGGATCAATTGACTCTCTTACGAGTCTTTGTAAGGGAACGCCGGAGCTAACCGTGGCGCTCGATCCGTCTCACTTCATTTACGGTTATAAAAAGCCCGTTTCTTACGAGCCGATTATTCGCAACGTCTCGCATGTAAGATTGCGAGACACGACTGAAAATGAGTTCCAAGTTCATATAGGGAAGTCGTATTGGAA